>JAFGHP010000058.1 GCA_016930055.1 Candidatus Bathyarchaeota archaeon
AAGTGCGGAGGGAGGGATTCGAACCCCACCCACAGTGGAGACATCACCCGCAATCCCAAATTTTTCTGGCTTATTAGATGAAAAGAAAAAAAATCATTTTAAAGACAAAAATAATTTCACAGTAATAAGTAACTCACCCATTAAATCATCCTTCCGCGTCACAAAATCCAAAGAATCCCTGTTTGTCAAAATAATCATCGAAAACCGTTCATCAGGTAACCTAACAAAACAATTACGGAAACCAGCAGTATCACCATAATGAAACAACAACCTCAATCCACTTACATTAGCTACCATCCAACCATAACCATACCCAAAAAAATCACCATTACTCAGTCGACCCGGAGTAAATGCTTCATTCAGATTCTCAAAAGTTAATAACTTCTCCGAATACAACGCTTGATCCCACTTATACATATCAATTAATGAAGAAAAAACACCACCAGACCCCAACAACAACCTGCTGTCATTCTTATCATTAAGCTTGTATCCACCATCCTTCCCAAAGTAACCATAAGACCTATTCTCGACCATATTATAACCATTCAAATAAAGTACAGTGCCGCTCATGTCAAGGGGCTTGAATATTGTTTTATCCATATAATCAGGAAAAGCAGTACCTGAAACCATGCTCACAATTATTCCGAGTAGAGCATAACCAGCATTAGAGTACTCATATTTGCTTCCTGGAACCGATACTGATTCCTCATATCTTCTCAATTGCTTAAGGAACTCATCAGGAGACTTTGTAAAATGATAAGTAGTCTCTTGGATTCCTGAGGTGTGCTGGAGGAGGTGCTTAATCGTTATGCTTCTTCCATATTCGGGAAAATCTGGTATAACATCGTTTATGCAGTTACTTAGGCTTAACTTGCCTTCTTCTATTAGTTTTAGTATGCATGCTGCAGTATAGGCTTTTGATATTGATGCTAAGCAGAAATTTGTTTCAGGAGTCACTAATGTAGAGTTTTGAAGGTTGGATAAGCCATAACATTTGGTGAATAATTCGCCATTGCTGATAATTCCAATTGCTGCGCCCGGGACATTACTAGAATAGTCTTTGAATATTTCATCCAGTTTTTTCTCGATGGCTTTAGTGTTCATAAGTATATTGAAAATTAATTAAATATAAAAACCATTTATTTAATAAATGATAATACTTAGAATCATTTAAAAAAATGGGCTCGAAGAGAATTGAACCCTATCCACTGTGGAGATATCACCCGTAATACATTCCAATTTTTTTGATTATCAATATCATTATTTATTTAACGATTGAATTAATTTAGCTGTTAACTAAAATAATATAATATTTTATACTTAAAAAAAGGCTTAAATAAAACGCAATAATATATGACTTTAACGCAAATAAATGTGAGTTAATCTACATGATTAATGAGTTTATATCTGAGGGAGTAGATCAAAAATTCATAAAATTAAAAGAACATTCACAAAAGTTAATCACCCATATAATGAAAACTAAGAACATTCCTGGGTTAAGTATTGCATTCTATCACAAAGACAACCTCTACTCTGAAGGATTTGGTTATGCTGATCTAGAAAATAAAATAGTTGCAAAACCTGATACTGTTTACCTTTTAGGTTCAGTAATGAAACCAATGACCGCCCTTGCTATTATGAAACTTTCAGAAACAGTACTAGACATCGAAGATGAAGTCCAAAGATATGTAACATTCTATCCCAAAAAGAAATGGCCTATCACAATTAGACAAATCTTAGGACATATGTCAGGGTTAAGCTGGAAAACTCTAGAGTGGAAAAAACATTACGATAAGATACAATACACTACACGTGAAGTCATAGATTTATTCAAGGACAATGAATTAGAATTTAAACCTGGCACAAAATACGAATATTCTAGTTTAGGATACAACCTACTCGGAGCAGTAATAGAAGAAGTATCTGGAGTACCTTACGAAGAATATATGAAGTCTAATATCTGGAAGCCATTAAAAATGGATGATACACAACTAGATACGCGACAAATAATAATGAATAGGGCAAGAGGATATGACTACGAAAATGGTACTTTATTGAACAGTGTTTATATTAATAATAGTTTATGGTTTGCAGCTGGTGGAGGAAGATCTACCGTTCTTGATTTATTAAAACTCTCTAAGGGATTAGACAATGAAACTATATTACCTCATAAGGTACAGAACCAAATGTATGAACCGATGATTTTGATTGATGGTACTAAAACTGATTATGGTTTAGGGTGGCGCTTGAATAAAGAATCTGATTATACCATTATTCATCATGGTGGAGGACAACCAGGTACAACAACACATTTACTACGTGTTCCTAGCTTAGATTTTGGTTTAGCAATAGGATGTAATCTAGGGTATGTTGACCAAATAAAAGAAATGGCTTTCGAGATTGAAAAAATCTTTATCAAAATAAACTAAAAAAGAGTGCAAATGCTCTTATATGATTATATAATTATCCACAATCATACCTCATGTTATAAAATTTCTATAATTTTAATTAAAACTTTATGGGATCGGTGGGATTCGAACCTGCGGTAAATGGAGACATCACCCACAACACATCCCCTTTTTTAATTAATCTAATCTAACCAATTCAACCAAGTAATTTAGCTGCTTGAACCCAAGCATATCCTCTATTAGCAATAAGCCTTCTACAAGCATTATCCTGCTCTACTGTTCCCAGTACTCCTCTGCCAGCAGCAACAAAAGCACCAAAAAGGGAACAAGCAACCAATTCATTCTGGAATCGTTCACTGGAGTATTCAATTCCATGCTTATTTAAAACATCAAGATAATATGTTACAGCAGTTGAATGTGATTCTGGCTTGGTGTAGCTGAGAATACTTGAAACATCACGTGCAGCTGGACCAAAGATGATGTCCTGCCAATCTAAAATGATTAAAGATAATACTTCACCAGCTTCGTTCCAGACTAAATTACCTGGATTAATGTCACCATGAATTAATGTTCTTGGTGAAGACATAACGTAGTCTGTTGCTTTCTTGAATAGCTCTGGGAGATTTTTGAATAATTCAAGCATTTCAGGAGTTAACTCAGATGACCATTTAGGTATGAATTCTGGTATAAATGATTGTAAGAGCTTCAGCCTATCATCTGCGTCAGTCTTGAGAGGGCGTATCCAGTTAAGTGATTCTAGCTTTGTTGATTGCCACCACTTAGCATGCATGTTTGCTATTTCACTTAACAAGCAGAATAATTGTTGTTCACTAAATCTAATGCTTGCTGAGATGGTTTCGATTCCTTTTCCCACGTCTTCCATGATAATGCAGAATGAGCCTTCAGTGGGAAGGAAAGCATTATAGTAGCATTGTGGTACTTTAACGCCACTTTGATCACCAATATCCCTGTAGAAACCAGACTCGGTTGCAAGTTTGTTGGGGAATCTCTGTAATGCGAAGCTGTCACATGAATGTAGTTTAACGATTGCTGATTGTGGTCCTTCACCATTAGTGTAGCTTAAACTAATTCTATGTACAGAGCCTGCTACACCTGGTCCTGTTTTCTCAGGTTTTACTTGGACTACTTTACATTCTGTAGTGATTATTCCTGATTTTTGAAATGCTGCAGTGAGCCAGTCATCGTCTACATCGGTAATGGTTCGAGGAATCATTGGATATTTGAATTGGTTTGATTCTGTAGTAGCCATTCAAACTACACTTAAATTAAGGTAGTATGAACTGAGGATAAAACCTATCATTACAATAAAGATGAAATAATATTAATGTAGCCATACTGTTGGTTGGTTTGGTCCCCTTGAAAACAGGTGTAGTAATTAAGAGTTTTATTGCCAATGATGGCAGAAAAGTACTTCTTAGGACCCTCAAGTGGGAAGACCTAGACGACATGATGGAATTCATAAACGCACTTGTTGAAGAAGGAGCAGAGATCTTTGCTAACCAGAAAGTTACAAGGGAGCATGAAGTAGAGTGGTTAGCCCGTCAAATGGTTGAAGTTGAAAAAGGTAATAGATTCAACTTATCTGCTGTGGTTGATGGAAAATTAATAACAAACTCATCAATCACCAGAGGAACGGGGTACTCTGAGCATGTAGGTATTTTGGCCATAGCTATCAGAGATGGTTACCGTGAGATAGGAATCGGCACGGAGATGATGAATAAACTGATCTCTCAGGCTGAGAGCATGGGTCTTAGGATGCTTACATTAACTGTTTTCTCGACGAATAATAGGGCTAGGCATGTTTATGAGAAGGTTGGATTCAGGGAGGTTGGCTGCATACCAAAGGAGCTCTACAAAGATGGCAAATACATCGACCATGTCTGGATGGTTAAAGAATTAACAAGTAATCCCTAAAAACTCGATTAACTCCATTTTATAGAATCTATTGAATAAATAGAACGTCTAGCTAAATTATTATAAGAAATATTGAATTGGGCTCGGTGGGATTCGAACCCCACCCACAGTGGAGACATCACCCGCAATCCCCATTTTTCATTTATCTTGACCATATTTTGCGTATTTCCCAGGAATTATGTAATCTGGATCTTTTTCCAACTTCATTCTCAACATCTCATCAGCAAGGTACTCAAACCCGTCCCAAGCATCTTTTCCAAAAGACCTCCTTCTATACTCCTCAATAACCGACCTGAATTTCGCCCATGTCCAAACTACACCAGAGGGACCAATCTGATAGATGGTCTCACGGTCAAGGAAACCAGCTTTAAGCTGTCTCCCAATAATGTTGTATATGTTCCAAACTGACAGCCTCATCGCATGGTTATCTATATTATTATCTGAGCCATACTTTTCCTCAAATTCCTCATAGCTGCTCCACTTCATGTTCAATAGCTCTGCTAATCGCCTTATACCTTCTGGCGAAGTTTGATATTGGAGGAGATTGTTTGTCATGTTTATTCGAAGTGCTCTCTGGCTATTCCTTAAGGTAGTTACGTAATAGTATGCTGCAAAGCATACTCCAATTGCAGTCGCTAACCATGAGAATATCTGAATAAGATCCATCAACTCTTTCTCTACCAATATTATTCACCTAGAATATGGTAGTATGAACTGAGGATAAAACCAGCGATCATAATACAAAATAATGCACTAAGTTCATGACAAATTAAGAAAATAATTAATTACATAAAATTTAACAAAAATCGAACAAACTCTCTCAACTCATTACTAATATCCTCTGCACTTTTACTTTTCAAAAAATCAATTGAATCCCTATTAGAAAACAATATCAACGAAAAACGTTTTTCAGGCAACCTAATAAAAAAATGCTTAAAACCAGGATTACCCCCACTATGAGAAAGAGACTTAAAACCACTAATATTCCCAATTATCCACCCAAAACCATACTCAGAATAAGAACCATCATTCAATTGACCCTGTGTAAACGCTTCTCTCAAAAGATCATAGCTTAACAATTTATCACTATATAATGCTTGATCCCATTTAGCCATATCAAGGACAGATGAATATATACCAGCAGCTCCTCTCATTAGCCTAATATCGTTCTCATCAAGTAACTTGTATCCACCATCTTTTCCTGAGTAACCGTATGCACGGTTCTTTACCTCGTTTATCCCATTAACATAGAGAAGTGTGTCACTCATTTGAAGAGGTTTAAAGATGGTTTTATCCATGTATTCGTATAGTGGTTGGCCTGTAATGATTTCGATTATTAATCCAAGCAGCACATAGCCTGCATTACAGTACACATATTTTGAGCCAGGTACCGAGATATTGTATGACGCTGTCTTCAATTGATACATAAATTCATTCATTGGCAAATTAACTGGATAATCTATGTTTGGCATTCCTGAAGTGTGCTGAAGAAGAGGTTTAATCGTAATATTTCTTCCATATTCAGGAAAATCTGGAATGAAATCATTTATGTTATCAGTTAAGTTCAACCTTCCCTCTTCAACAAGTTTAAGGATGCACGCTGCTGTGAAGGCTTTCGTTAATGAGGCTATCTCAAAGTTTGTTTTGGGAGTGATCAACATGGATTTCTGAAGGTTACTTAATCCGTAACACCTGCATAATAATTTGCCATCATTAATTATCCCTACTGATGCACCGGGGACATTACCCGAATAATCGATGAATAGTTCATCCAATTTTTCTTCGATGGCTTTAGTGTTCATAATTATAGTGAAAATTAAATAAATATAAAAAACCATTTATTGAATAAAGGATAAAACCTACGATGGCATAAAATTAAACATTTAAAAAAAATAATTTAAAAACTTAATTATTACAATAAATAATAATAGTCGTATCTTTTCTATTGTATATATTTATAAATAAGACTATTTTACTGATTTCTGTGGCTTTGTAGGCCAAAAAACACTGTTCTTCAGATAGTCTTCCTGCCAGTCACCCGGCCAATCAACTATACGGACAAGATTACTGAGCCTATCAGCAAATTTAACAATAACCGCTTTATGGGACCGAAGACACGGAAAATACCTACCCGTCTCCCTAGATCCAACATAAGTTAACTCCATCACCAGATCAGCAATCTCCTGATTAAACTCCCTTACCAGTTCATCATAACTCGTATCCGTATCCTCAATAACATCGTGTAGAATACCCGCACAGAGAATCTCTTCATCGTCTGTCACATCCTTCAGCAAACTATAAACCTGAATAATGTGAGCAAAAAAGTAAGGCCTACCCTGATCATCCAGCTGACCATCATGCTTTATGCTAGCAAACTCAAGGGCTTTATCTTCAAGCCAACCCATTTAAGACGCCTCCAATGGTTTAGTCCTCCAGAACACACTGTTCTTTAGGAACTCTTGTTGTACGTCTCCTGGCCAGTCCCTCATACGGGTCATGTTGCTGAGCCTGTCAGCGAACTGTATGAGTGTAGCTTTCCTGCTCTTTAAACGGGGAAAATAATAGTCATGATAATTGGTGCCCTCGTGGGTTACTTCCATGACTAGGTCAGCGATCTCTTTGGTGAACTCGTGTACTATTTCCTGATAGGTTACCTGAGTGTCCTCGATAACATCGTGCAGCAATCCAGCACAGAGGACTGCTTCATCGTCGGTTACGTCCTGCAGTATGTTATAGACCTGTATTATGTGGGCAAAGAAGTAGGGTCTACCTCTGTCATCTAGCTGTCCTTTATGTTTCTTACTTGCATAATCCAGTGCCTTATCTACAAGTCTACTCATAACCACCAATAATTATTTACTTTGAACAGTTGATAAAATTTTTGCAGAAAATAAAATTTGAACTGAGGGATAAAACCTACGATTCAATTAAAAATAGAAAATGTGAA
>JAFGHP010000010.1 GCA_016930055.1 Candidatus Bathyarchaeota archaeon
GAATTCATCGCTGAAGCTCTTCTTTGTTGGTGGTGGGGGTGGTGGCGCAGGTTTAGGTTCAAGATATGAACTTATTTTACTTAATTCTTGAAGCATCTTTTCCTCAACTTCTTTTGTGGACATAAAATCGCCTAGACAGATATTAGAATGCTGAAATATAAGGTACTACCTAATTTAACTTCATTATAAAATTTTTTTCAATCATATTTAATATAAATAATATTTTTTTACTTAATTTTAAAAATAATTATTTTTATAAAATTTGGTTTTAATTCTCAGCTTCTTCCTCTTCCTCTTCGACGTCGTTTCTCTATTGGCTCTGGTTTTGTTTGTCTAAGTATACCATCTAAACTTTCTAATAGTCTATCGAAAGCAATTAAAAGATCCCAACCTGTAGTCGATACATTATATTCTTTTGTTGGACTTAGTACTCTTCCCCTCAATTCGTATCTTGTTCGGTTTCCTTCGCGACTTTTTTTCTTGATGTTTATTAAAACCTCATTAATATCCTTATGAATTAATCGTCCTCTTTGAATAGTGCGTCGGACTTTTGATTCAACTAAGCTTCTCTCTAAGAAATCTTCGGGATTTAAACCCATAATGTATATTGGATATTCTTCTTCAGTTTTCGTTCCAGCAACGAGGGGGAGTAATTCGCGGGGAGTAATAATTCCATACAGTTTATCTTGTTCATTTAAAATCAAACAAGCACTTTTTTCACGTTCATATAATTCTTTAACTACTTCATATGTTGTTGCTTCAAGTCCTAAAATGGCGGGGTGTTTATCCATTACATCTGATACATTGCCTGGAAATTTAGATACTCGATCAACCACGAAGTCCTTTTTTCCTATCCTTATAGCAGGTACAATAAAGGTATGAACAAGATCTTTTGCGGTTATTATGCCAACTACTTTCTCATTTTTGATTACTGGTATGTGACTGAATCCTCTAAGTAGCATTGTGTTTCTGGCTTCTATTACCTTCTCTGATGCATCAATTGTTATTGGTGTTATTCGAGCTATATTCTTAGCTGGAATTGAAGAAAGATCACTACAATCAATTAAAGCATTAACGAAATCTACCTGACTGATTAAACCATATGTTTTTTGGTTTTTTACAACTGGTAAGGCACGGATATTTCTTTCAATTAATTCATGAGCTACGTCTTTAACAACATCAGATGTGGTAACTGGAGAAAGAGGCTTCCAAAACTTAGTTAATTTAGTTTGGTTAGGCTGGTCGACTTTTAGTATGTCTCTAATAGTAATTAACCCAATTTTAGTGTCTGTTTCAACAATGGCTTCGTATCCTCCATTTTTTTCTAATTCACCTAAAATTTTTGAAACTGTGTCATCTGGTTCAAAAACATCTATTTTTGTTTTAACCAGCTCTTCTATCTCTGTTAAGCCAAGTTCTTGAGTGGTTTTTACCATAAAGTGTAACCATGAATATCTTTAGTTTCGCAATTTATATATATGACATTTTTAATTTAATTATAATTGTATAATTTAATAAAACTTAATCTTATATATCGTTTGAAGAATTTAATAACTGTGATATGTTTTGAAATTTGGTTCTTTGCCACGAGTTAGATTAGCTAATCTTCCTACACCCATCCAGGAAATGCCTAATCTAACAAAACTTCTTGATGGCGCTAAACTCTGGGTAAAACGTGATGATTTAACAGGATTAGCCTTAGGTGGTAATAAAGCTAGGAAACTGGAGTATCTTATGGGAGATGTTTTAGATAAAGACTGCAATTATGTTGTAACTCATGCAGGTTTCCATAGTAATTGGTGTACTCAGACAGCTGCTGCTTGCCGTAAACTTGGGCTAGGTATTGTTTTAGTAAAAACAGCTCCTCATGATAATTGGGAACCTGAAAATTGGGATGCAAACCATCTTTTACATAAATTAATGGGGGCTGAGATTGAAGTTACGAAACCGGATAATTTAAGGACGAAATTAGATGCTCAAATGGAGAGGCTTCGTAAAGAAGGTTATAGACCATATTATATGCCTGTTGGGGGTTCTGTTGCTCTTGGTGCAATGGGGTATGTTAATGCAATACTTGAGATAATTAACCAATCCCAAGAAATGGAGGTTCCTTTCGATTACATAGTGCATTGTACTGGTTCAGGAGGGACTCAAGCAGGTTTAGTTATGGGCGTTAAAGCCTTTAATAGTGAAATTAAAATCATAAGTGTAGCAGACGACTCTAGTCCACCTGAAGAACATATAGCTAAAGCTTTACCGATCATAAAAGAAGCTGAAAATATTCTAGGATTCAACATTAAAGTAACGAATGAAGATCTAACAGTTTTAAACGATTTTGGTGGAGGAGGGTATGGTTTCATATCTGAGGAAAAAATAAATGCTGTCAAAATTCTAGCAGAAACAGAAGGCATCTTTATTGATCCAGTCTACACTGCTCCAGCAGTTGCACAAATGATTGATTTAGTGAAAAAGAAAAAGTTCCGGAAAGATAGTAATGTTCTCTTCCTTCATACAGGGGGAACAGCTGCATTATTTTCCTATAAAGATCCATTCAAGGCAAATATAATTGGAGAAAAATTACCCTGGACAATTCCACCATGGAGTCCAAAATCGGGTTAACCTCTTTTTTAAATATAATTAGAAAAAATTTGGGATTTTTAGACGTTTGATTTAATGACTATCGTCCTTCTGTATCGGGTATAGTAAATATAAGCACCAATTATTATTAAGAGCAATGGCACTGCGATGGTTATAATCATCATGAAGTAATCTTCAACATAAACAGCTGTAACGGTAATGTTCTTTGAAAGACCACTTATGGTTAATGTTTCTACATTATTTTCGGATTGTATAAATCCAGTCCATTGTCTGAAAACGTATTTTCCTCCTAATATACCAAAGATGCCTTCCATTCCTACTTGGGTAGGGGCTTCCAAGTACACTCTTTCTTCGTACTGGTAGCTGCCTGTACCAGAAATCTTGATATAACTTGGGTTACCTAAGACCTGTAGATTATAGACACCAATTATTCCTGTAATTGTTTTGGATGCTTTCTCAACTCCACCGTCACCAAAGTTAATAGATGCATCAATTTTGTTGCTTCCAGCTCTAATCATTAATGTATTCTGGGCTATTCCATCTGCTCCAGTTGTTGTTTCAGTATGGGTTAATCCGTTTCCAGTCCATGACACTTTCATGCCTTCTACTGGATTGCCATCTAAGGTTACTGTTGCTTTTATTGTGGCGACTTCAGCTTCTTTGTATTGGCTCTTTAACGAGGTTAAGATTAACACGAGGTTTGGTGGGACAGGTGTAATCTGTGTTGTTAATGATTTGAAATCTTCAGATTGAAGAGTAACAGTACTTGTTTTTGTACCAAGACCCTTACTAAAAACCATTGCTTCAGTTGTTTCTGGGTTAATTGTTATTGTTGCAGGTACTTCTACATTCGTTATGTTGCTTGAAGCCATGTTTATTTCTATGATATCAGTAGTTACTGCTGCTGTTTTGCCATCTGAAGAGGTTAGTTGTACAATCATTGGGAAATTATAGTTTACTATAGGCTTAACATAATATAGATGGAATGTGGAAGGTTTGGTCTCTAATACTGTTAAAGAAATTTTTGCTGAGGGCAACCCACTTCCTGATACTGTCATGTCTTTTTTACCAGGAGCGTTTCCTTTGAGAGTTGTATAAACATAATAATTTTTCTTCTCCATTATTGGAGATTCGACGCTTTCAATAACTCCTGTATCTGCTGAAGATAATAGGAATTGAGTGTCTTGTTGAACTGCCACTGGTATTCCTGAAGCTGTTGTTAATATACATGCCTCTACTTCACCACCCGCAGGAATTGGGGGTGCTTGTATAGTTACCGAAGTAGGTATAGGGGCATAACATGTTACTTTTGTTTCTGCTTTAAGGACATCCTGAGCAACAACAGTTATTGTTACTTCACCAGGAACTAATGGTATACCCCAAATAGTTGTTGAACAGTCACCTGACATGATTTTAACTGTTGTATTAGTTGATGTATCGAAGGTTGCTTTACTTGTTGTGGTTACATCAATTATTTTGTTTAACCAATATTTTGTTGGTAATCCTTGAGCATCAACAATTTGCACTATTAATGCTTGGTATAATTTCCCATCTACTGGATAACTTGGTGCAAAAGAATATATTTTAAGAGACTTTGGTTCATTACCTGAATCAGCATAAACTCTTAGCGAAAGAGTTGGACTCTGAAGATCAGTTGATGAAGCATATACATAAGCTTGTCCAGGATTAATACAACGCATCTCAACCATTGCACTCCATTCTCCAGCGGGAATTGTGATGGTTCTAGTTGGGAAATACAGTATGGTTGTGTCTGATGAATAGAGGGTTATTGTCATTGGTGTAACAAGTTTAACTGGCTTATTATTACTATCAAGTATTCCAACAAACAACTCGGTCCATTCAATTGCTTGGTTAGCTGGTGCAAAAAGGTAAATCTTGGCTGGTTTAGGACCCTTAACATTTATGGTAGCTGAGTCGGTTTTAAGATTCAAAGAGGTTGCAGTTATTGTGGATGACCCCTCAAATCCTGTAGTTATCACTTTTGTTTTAGCAGAAATACTGCCTGTTGTTATAACGATGTTTTTGTTTAGAACATTAGCTATTTTCAAGTCTGATGAAAACAAAGATACGCTGATATCGGATCTTGCTTTTGTAGGATTCCCGTAGCTGTCAACAATTGTAACAATAACATCTGATTCTCCTGCTTCAATAGGGAGAAGCGTATTAGGTAAAATCGTTACTTTTAATGCTTGAGGAGTACCAGCTGGTGGCCCTGTTGTAGCAGTTATTTTTGCTGATTGGAATCCAGATGCTGAAACTGTGATCTCTACCTGTTTACTCTCAATTACACTGCTAGTTGCATTAATTATGACATAGTAATATGTTGATTTGATTGTTGCTGTTTTTGGAACTTGAATTATTCTTTCATCTGATGATGAAATTGTGATATTCAATGAATATGGTAAAGCTTTGGGTTTTCCAGTTGAATCAACTATGCTAATAGAAAATGCAGGGTGTGGTTTACCATCTGAAGGTATTGATGGCATGGTTTGTTTAATATCTAATTTTAATTCAGCTGGTGTAGCACTTTGTCCCACTATTAAGAGTGATTGACTCAAAAGTAGTAATATTATTATGAACTTCGACTTCTTATTGTACAATTCAAATTAAAAGTTGGTTATGTTATATTAAAATATTATGAACATGTAATACGAATAAATATATAGATAGAATATTATTAATTCAATTTGTTAGTAAACTAATAATAAATACATGATATTAATACAAATTAGCAACATATTTGTGTAATTAAAATAAAATGTTGAAATTTAATGTTGAATTATTTCGAAAATTAAACGATCAAATAAATTAAATAAATCTTTATATAAATTTTATTTGAGTTATATATTGAGAAAATTTTCAAAACCAATAATTATTGTAAGTCGTTGCATCGAATTTGATGCAGTTCGTTATGATGGCGCGAAAATTAAAAGTGATTTAGTAGCAGCAATGAAAAAATATGTTAATTTTATCCCAATATGCCCTGAAGTTGAAATTGGTTTACCTATTCCTAGGGATTCTCTTCGTATTGTTAAAAATGCTTCAGGATTATTTTTAAAGCAACCAGCTTCAGGGAAAGATCTAACATTAGAGATAGAACTTTGGGCAAATAACTTTTTAGATAATCTACCTGATATCGATGGTTTCTTAATGAAAAGTAAATCACCTAGTAGTGGATTATTCGATGCTAAAATTTATCCCAGCATAGAAAAATCAGCATCTCTAGGTAGAGGACCAGGATTTTTTGGTGCTGAGGTTATTCGTAAGTTTAATCATTTAGCTGTCGAAGACGAAAAAAGGTTGCTACATCCTCGAATCAGGGATCATTTCCTGAAAAAAATATTCACTTTAGCTGATTTCAGGGAGTTAAAAAAGAAAGGGAATTACGATAGTTTAGTTGACTTTCAGGCTGAAAACAAGCTGCTTTTTACTGCCTATAATCAGAAGGAACTTAGAATCATGGGCAAAATAGTTGCAGAAAGAAGGATTAAAAAAGAAAACGTGTTTACAGAATATGAAAGTCATCTATGGAAAGCATTAAGTCGAGTACCAAGACCTGGCTCTAACATTAATATTGCTTTGAAAAGTTTTGGTTATTTCAGTAAAAATTTGAATTCTAATGAAAAAAAATTCTTTATGGATGTAATAGAAGATTATAAGATAGGAAAAATACCTTTCAGCGCAGTTTCAACACTTTTACGTGGATGGTTTACAAGGTTTCAAGAAGAATATTTATTAAAACAGACCTTTTTTGAGCCTTATCCTCCTGAATTAGCAGATATTGGAATCGAAAGTTTTGCTTATGATGAACGTGACCTCTGGAAACAGGTGCAAGACCAGTGAATCTTGAACGTGTTAGAATAATAAATAAAGGTGTCAAAAAAAGGGGACCAGTTATATACTGGATGAGCCGTGACCAGAGGGTTGATTATAATTGGGCTATGAATTATGCAAGAGATTTATCTGAATCCAGTAATAATACGCTTCAAGTTATTTTTTGTTTTGTACCAAAATTTTTGGGGGCTTCTGAAAGGCAATACCTCTTCATGATTGATGGTCTCAAACAAGTTGAAACTAAGCTTGGAAAGTTGGGCATTGGTTTTACTTTGTTTGAAGGGGATCCTTTGAAATCTATTAGCACCTTTGTTGAGAATCAAGGTGCATCGACACTTGTCACAGATTTTAGTCCTATTAGAATAAAGAAGGAATGGTTATCATTATTATCAGATCAACTACAAATTCCTATACATGAAGTAGATGCACACAATATTATACCATGCTGGTTAACATCAAATAAACAAGAATATGGTGCTTATACCATACGACCAAAAATTAAAAAATTTTTGAATGCATTTCTCGATGAACCTATAGCGTTAAAAAAATTATCAAAAACAATTAATTTAGACCAAACTAATTGGGATTCAGTTACAAAAAAGCTTTCAACTAAACCTAATCTCAAAATTTATTCACTTAAACCAGGGGAAGAAGAAGCGAAAAAAGTTACTAATTATTTCCTTAAAGAAAAACTTCCAAATTATTATCAGAATAGGAACAATCCTTTGATTGATGCTCAATCAGGGCTTTCACCTTATCTTCATTTTAGTCAGATATCGGCTCAGCAAGTCACTTATGATGTTACTTTCAGTGATGCTCCACAAGTTTCTAAAGATGCTTATTTAGAAGAATTAATCGTCAGAAGTGAACTTTCTGATAATTTTTGTTATTATAATTCACATTATGATGATACACTTGGTTTCCCTGAATGGGCAAAGAAAACACTTAATGATCATGTTAACGATCCCCGTGAATACAATTATTCATTAAAAGAGTTTGAGCTTGGGGAAACTCATGACCACCTTTGGAATGCTGCCCAAAAAGAGATGGTTCTATCAGGAAAAATGCA
>JAFGHP010000059.1 GCA_016930055.1 Candidatus Bathyarchaeota archaeon
ATTAGGTTTTTTAAATAATATAAGTGTTAAATCATTTTACTAATTGATACAATTTAGCACGTGCAACAAACCCAACTTCATTTAATATGGTCATTTTAGTCAAGGTGTAAACCATTCGCCTAGCTAAAGATATTTTAATGTTTAACCTTTTAGATAATTCACGAGAAGTAAACGCGGTTGTTAATCCTTCAGGTAAAAACTTCATATAATCGCTTGGTTTTTCAAAAACTTTCGTGGAAATCACATTTAATAAACGTCTTTCAACAGTTTTATATCTAACACGTTTTCGTCCTCTCCATTTAACAATTTTATCTTCTTCAATATTCACTAAAACAATTTCTAAACTGAAATTTTTGTTAATAACGATGTTTGGGCAGTAAACTAATTCATTAAAAACTTCTTCAAGACGTCCAATTTTTGGAGAAATTTTTCTAATCTTTTTCCCATCAATTTCTTTTATTATCCAAACCCTATAAGGAATGGGGTAAACAACGCGCACTTTGTAACCCTTTAAAAGTTTTTCAACCTTGTTTCTAAATTGTTGAAAATTACCTGTTTGAATTTCAATGATTTTATCTCCACGAATAATATCAGCCCTATATCTCCAAACCTGGCTCTCTAAAAGGTCACCAGGTTTACTATACCAATCTTTCAATTGTTGATGGAGAATAGTTTCAGGCATTGTTAGAAAGATATTATTGGTTAATATCTAAAAATATTATGATAACTCTAAGAACATCTATAGTGTAGTAATAAGTGATGTCACTTCAAGAATATAACGCTAAACGTGATTTCTCAAAAACAAGCGAACCCTTAGGTCAATATTCGAAGGATGTTGGTAACAAATACATGATACATGAACATCATGCTACTCGATTACATTGGGATCTTAGACTTGAAAAAGAGGGGGTTTTAAAAAGTTGGGCCTTACCTAAAGAACCAGTTACTATACCAGGCATACGTCGTCTAGCAATTCAAGTTGAAGATCATCCATTAAATTATGGTGATTTTGAAGGAACTATCCCAGAAGGTGAATACGGGGCAGGATTAGTAAAAATTTGGGACAAGGGGTTCTATAAACAAAAAATATGGTCTGAAGAAAAAATTAATATTACAATTTTCGGAGAAAAATTAACCGGTGAATATGAATTAATTAGGTTCAAAAAAGCAGGAGAAAAAGAATGGCTTTTATTTAAAAAGAAAGAAAATTAATAAAAAATTATTAGATTAGATATTATTTAAAATAAGGAGAATTAGGTGAACTAGAAGCATGAGTTATAACGTTTTTCAATTATAAAATGATTTAAAATCGTCAAATTAAATGATTAATTAACTCTAACCGCAACTCTTCTACCATAATCTGTTATTACTTTAATATACCCAGTTAATTGTTTATCAAGCTCAAAATCTCCTGTATCAACTAGTAAAGGTCTGCCTTCAAGTGAAGCTAATTTAACTTTAGTAGCAATGACAATTATGTTCTTTATACCAACATTTTTAATGACTCTTGGACTTATCTGCTGATTTCCTCTCCCAAAAATAAATCCTTGACCACCAATAACTGTCACAACAATTTTTGAGGGATTATTGTTAATTATTTTTAAGATCTGCTCTTCATTAACATCTGATGCAACCAATTCACCATTCTTAATAATATCGATACCAAGAATTGTTTTTTTGTGACCTAATAAATCACAAATATAAGACAGAGTTCCACCAGGACCCAATATATAAAAGGTTTCAGGAATCATGTCTTCAATAAATTCTTTAGCAATTGCTTCAAGATTTAATTCTTCTTGATCTGGAATAACTTCTTTAGCAGATTGCGTTAAACCCTCTAGATAAGGTATTCTTAAGATACCATACAATTTTGCACTTAGTCTATTTTCCCTAAAAGCATCTTCGTCAATATCTAAAACTTCAGCTTCATGAAGACTTGCTTCACCAATAAAATATTTGTAAACAAGATTGCCTGCTGCTTTAGGATTTACAGCAAAAACTGATGAATGTATCTTAACTCCTGCGGGAACTCCTAATACTGGTAATTTGGTTCCAACAGAAGAATAAATATCTCTTGCTGTACCGTCTCCACCAACAAATAAAATCAAATCCACTTGTAACTTTAACATTTCAAGTGCAGCATCTTTAGTATCTTCAGCAGTGGTATCCTTTTTAGATTCACCTATAACAAGGGGAATAAAACCAGCTTCTTTTGCCTCATCTTCGCCCATTAAACCAGGATAGGTTATAATTTTAATCTGGGGCATTAAATCCTTTAAAATTATTAATGCATCAAGAGCTCTTGAAGGCGAGGAGAGCTTTGCTCCTAA
Source organism: Candidatus Bathyarchaeota archaeon (assembly GCA_016930055.1). Taxonomy (GTDB): domain Archaea; phylum Thermoproteota; class Bathyarchaeia; order TCS64; family TCS64; genus UBA8941. Next base: position 2,331 of record JAFGHP010000059.1, read on the forward strand.
TTCTCTTGCTTTTTTCTGAATACTAAAACCGTCACTACCCTTTAAACCCACTCGACCCCCAAGTCCAGCAATAGGATTCACTATTAGACCCAGCTTTTTCAAAGATTGAACACAACCATTAAAGATAGTTAATCAATAATAAATTCAATTAAATTTCTATATATCTTTACATACTATTATGAAAATCTTTAAGGTAAGAGAACCTGTTGAAACATATAGACAACAATTATAGTCATACTTAAAATTAAATATATTATTGATGGAGTAATAAAACTAAACATCTATATAAATTCGATAATAAAATATCATATCAATGAAATATAAATTGGAAAACGTTTATAATTGTAGATGTCTTGCATGTTGGGTGCTCAGACAGCTTGAGCCTATGAAAGGTAGATTCAAATGAATACTAAGTCAATAATCGATGCAGAAGGACTAATCCTTGGAAGAATGGCAAGTATAGTAGCAAAAAAACTGCTTGCTGGTGAAAGCATAGACATTGTTAATGCACAGGCTGCTGTAGTATCAGGAAATAGAACACATATTATTGAAGCAGAGAAAAAATTTCTCTCAGTTGGTGGACACAGGAAAGGTCCAATTCATTATCGTCAACCAAATTATATTGTCCGCCGTACGATAAGGGGTATGCTTCCATATAGACAACCCAAAGGTCGTGACGCTTTTAAAAGGCTTAAAGTATATATTGGTATACCAAAAGAACTTGAGAAAATGGAGAAAACAAAAATTCCAGAAGCTAGCGTTGATAGACTAAATAACACCTATGTTACTATTGGTCGAATAGCTGAGAGTATTGGTTGGAAAAAATACGGAGTAGAATAAAATGTCAATAAAAAAGAAAGCAGTTTTAGCAACGGGTAAAAGAAAAACAGCAGTAGCAAGGGTAATCATTACTGAGGGAAAAGGTAGAATAAGAATTAATAATGTACCAATTCATCTTCACGAACCACTTTTAGCACGCGAGATGATTATTGAGCCTGTAACTTTAGCAGGAGATTACTCCAACAAAGTTGATGTTAATATCAAAGTAAGTGGAGGAGGAATTTTAAGTCAAGCGGAAGCAGCTAGAATGGGCTTAGCTCAAGGCCTAGTAAAATATTCAAAGAGTAAACGACTTAAAAATACTTTAGGTGATTATGATAGAAATATGCTCTCTGGAGATGCACGTAGGAAAGAGCCTAAAAAATTTGGTGGACCAGGGGCTAGAAGAAGAAAACAGAAATCATATCGTTAATATTTTTTAAAATTAATTTTATTTAATATTCGTTATAATAAAGGAAAATAAATTAAAAAATCTAGTCTAATGATAATAATTTTTAAAAAGTAGGAAATGATTTATTTTTTAAGAGTTTTTAAACAAGATTCGATTCGGTTTAAACCTTCACCAATTATTTCCTCACTGGTACCAATTTGAATCCTCATATGATATTCTCCATTCGGACCAAAATTAGTTCCAGGGCTTAAAGCAACTTTACCTTGTTCTAAGAACATTTTCTCTAATTCGATGCTTTTTAAACCGTAATTAAATTTAGGGAACATCAGGTAAGTTCCTTGAAGTTCAGGAGCTTCAACACTCCCCATTTCTTCGAATCTTTTGTAACATAAGTCTCGTATATAATGTAAATGTTTCATCATATCTCTTTTCCAATAATCACTATGCCTATCAACCATCACAGGTATAGCACGTAATGCAATATTGTTTACTCCTTGAATTATACCAGTACCAATCTTTTTGAGCTCGGAAATAATATCTTTATTTGTTGAAGTACAGTATCCTGATTGTAAGCCTGCTACTCCCCAAGTTTTGCTAAATCCCCATGCAGTTATTGTTTGATCAGAAATTTCTGGATTAAGACTAGCTAAAGTAATATGTTTTCTATCATCAAAAAGGATGTCTTCCCACAACTCATCACTCACAACAGTAATTTTTTTATCGATAGCAATATCTGCTAACCCTTTAAGCTCTTCAGAATTTAAAACACGTCCAGTAGGATTGCTGGGGTTACAATTAATGATGAGTTTTGTTTTATTTGTGATTATTTTTTTTAGTTCTTCTGAGTCGTGTTTGTATCTATTCTTGAAGTCTAATTTCCAGTATTTTACTTTACAATCTGATGCTTCAATAATTTTTTTGAATTCATTATATGATGGGTCAGTAATCACTACTTCGTCTCCTGGTTTACAGGAATATTTTAATGCCAGCCATAACGCAGGTTCTACACCATTTGTTAAAATAACCTCATCTTTAGATACTTGTAATCCATTTTTTGTAGCTATTTTTTCAGCTAATATATTCCGTACTTTGGTATTATCACTATATAAGAAATCTTCATCGTCTATAGCTTGTTGTATTACTTTTCTTATACCTGGTGCTGTTGGAAAATCTGGATCTGCAATCCATAAGGGGATCACATCTGGTGGATATCTATGCCATTTTCTTCCTGGTGCGGCTAACATACCTTCGATTGTTGAAGAGTTGAAAATATCTTCGTTATACATAACATTACACTCTTACCCCACTAACAGAAAAACAATATTAATAATCGTTTTGTTAATATTTATAAATTAGGAAATTTTTTGTCATTAAAAATAGGAAATCATATATTCTCAGAATGCAAAAAGAAGAAAGAACTTGAATGAAGATACTTCTATACTTTGATTGGGTGGGAACAAGGAAAGAAGTTGCTGAACATAATAATAAAATGCAGGTTGCATGTAATGAAACAGGTGTTCAGTATTTAGGGATATATGGAGCTATGAGTCAGAAATGGAATTACGTCTATCTTTTTGATGCACGTAATTATGATCATTTTACGGAAATGGCAGCCAAAGTTCCGAGACCACAACACATGACGCATTACATAACAGAGATTCTTTTACCTATTAGAATCGAAAGGTGGCTCAATCAATAAGTCTAGCTCCTTCATTATCAATACCTACAATAATTGCTTCATAACCAGGAGAAGATTCTTCAAAGATTCTCGCAACTCTAGCAGCTTCCTTTTTTTCAATTAATGAAAAAGCAACTTCTCCAAACATAGCCATTGCCACAGGAATTTTTGCTTTATCAGCTACTTTAAAGACCCTTCTAAGATTGGGGGTTACCATTCCAACATGGTCAGTAAACTGCCTAGCTAACTCCATGAATAATTTTGGATTATGATCAGTGTAAATCTGGTCAACGAACCGCCCCCCCAGATCATTAATTTTTTTTCTGATTAATGGATCACTAAGAGCAAGTTTTGTCTCTATTGGACCAAAGTGAAGATATACTAATCGAAGATCTTCGCTTTTCTTATATTTGACTGCCTCTCCAATACCTGGTCCACCAGGTCTATATAATATACCAAATCCAGCGAATAAAGCAGCAAAAACAGTGCCTAAACCAGTTTTACACTCGATCTCAGCTATGTGGGCAATTCTTGCAGCATCAATTAAAGAAAGCCCCGTTTCAAGGGTTTCATTTAAAGCTAAAGATAAAGTTAATGCACCCCCTCCACTTGAGCCGAATCCTGAGCCCAGAGGTGTTTCGACGGTGTGTTTAATAATAATGTTACTTGGTTGTTGAGTGTAAGATAAATATTTTTTAATAACGTTTTCTGAAACGAATGCTCCTTTAGTTTCTATATCATTAATATAGATCGTGTAACTTGTCAAATCTGAAGGTTCTGTTATTACTTCTGTATACACTCCTTGAGTAATTGAAACTCCTGAACCTCTTGATCCTCTCATTAATGGGTCAGTTGGAGAATCGCATATTTGAAAGAAACCTGTAATATGTCCTGGAGCATAGGCTTTTGCTTTCCTCATTTTGTCTCTTGTATCAGCCTCACTGCTCTAGGAAAAAGATTACTAAATTAATGGAAAGAATATTCGTCTGTAGGGAATTTTTCTCCTTTTACATCGGAAATATAATTCTGAGTTGCAGTTTTTATAACTTCATAAATATTAACGTATTGCTTAACATGCTTTGGTTTATGGTTATGTAACATTCCAAGCATATCATTTATTACTAGAACTTGTCCATCACAATGGACTCCAGCACCTATACCAATAGTTAATGCATTCACATTATCTGTAATCTTTTTCGCTAAACCTACAGGTATGCATTCTAAAACAATTCCATAAACACCCAGTTTATCTAACTCTAAAGCGTCAGAAAAAATTCTGTCAGCTTCATCTCTTTTTTTACCTTTAACTTTTAAATCAACAGCTGTTTGAGGTAATAAACCTAAATGACCCAATACGGGCATCCCTGAAGAGACCAAGGCTCTTATTACTTCAGGATTTAGTCCTTCCAATTTAACGGAATGTGCTCCAGCGTTGATTAATTTTTTAGCATTTTTTAGAGCATCACTTACATTATTGTAACTAGCTATAGGCATATCACCAATAATATGTGCTTTTTTTACTCCCCTAGCAACAGCAGCAATGTGTCGCTCCATATCATTCATAGTAACTTGTTTAGTCCCTTCATATCCAAGTACTACATTTCCTAAACTATCGCCTACAAGAATCATATCAATGCCAGATTCATCGAGAATCTTGGCAATTTGATAATCATAAGCTGTAAGCATAGTGACTTTTTGGGATCCCTTCATTTTTATTAATTCATTTAACTCCATTTTTTTCCCTCCATAAATCTGATTAATGAGGTTAAGGTATCGTTTACAGGAGTAGGTACATTGTATTTATCACCTAGTTCTGATATTTTTCCGTTTAGAAATTCTATCTCAGTTTTTCTTTGTTTAATAATGTCCTGGCACATTGATGAAAGATTCGAATAATTACTGAGTGCAGTTAAAAGCATATCCTCTAAACCGGATTCCAAGGTAACACCTTCTTTCTCTGCTACTGTTTGGCATTCTGATACAATTGAAGATATAACCTTTTTCAATGATTTGTCTGCAATTAGATAGTTGGGAACACGGAAAATAGCTGTAAGAGGATTTATTACACAATTCATAGTTAATTTTTTCCAGATTTCGTAAATAATGTTTTTAGATAAAATTATTTTTAGATCACTCTCTGAAAAAAGAGCTGCAATTCTCCTACCCACATTATTATCAGGGAGAGTTGTTTCTCCAATATGTTTAACATCAATAATTCCTGGTAAAATAAATTCTACACCTGCAGTACATATTCCTCTCAATATTACTGTATCCTCACCAAGAATTTGTTTACTCAATTCTTCATTACCAAGACCATTTTGAAGCAGAAAAATTACTGTATCTTTATTTATTAACGATTTAATAGCATTTAATGAATTTTCAAGGTCATAAGCCTTCGTTGTGACAATTAACATTGAATTTGAGGGAATCTCTGTAATGAACTGTGAAGAAGGAATATTATAAATTTCTTCAATAGCACCTTTTAGTTTAAGTCCTTTTACATTAATAATTTCAATATGTTCTTTGTTTCCAATAAGCTCTACATTATTATTTTTTGAAAGTTGTGAACCATAAAAGCTGCCTATGGCACCTGCACCTAGAATAAGAATTTTTGTAAATCTCTTTTTATCAATAATCGATGTCAAGATAAACGCCTTTTTCAGCAAGACTATGAAGCCTCTGCTCCATTATTATCATTGCCTCTGAGAGGACCTTTTTATTATCATAATTTTTAATAATAGCTTTTAACTCCAATGGTTTAACGGTTTTTAAACGTTTAACCTCTGATATTAGTAGAGGCATAGCACGAATAATATTATCTACAATTGTAACATTTGCCCATTGAGCTGTCCGAGATAGAGGATTCAAATCAACAGTTAACACTTTTTTACCCATCTTAACAAGACCCTGAGTACGGTCACCGTCTTCTAGGGGAACAAATACAACATCAGCTTTAAAAATCCCCTCAGGGTCGACACGGCGACGATCACTAAAAATTTCTTGGATTCGAGAAGAAGCTGCTTCACCAACTCCTAAAACTTTATCAGCTCCAGCTTTTTTAAGTAAATTCTCTATAGCTATCTCTCTTTCAAGGGTTCGATGGAATAAATTAACTTCAAGTTTTGAATTTGAAATTTTTGATAATTCAACAAATTCTTCTGCACAAAGAGCGGCAACGTTTCCATTTACAGATAGTATGGGGTGTTCAGCTAAAATAATATACGCTGCTGAAGCAGTTATTGCTTTCATTCCAGGACTAGTTGTTTTTTCTCCTAAAATATAATCAAAAGCTTCACCTCTACCATGCGCTATTAATCCAGCTAATGCAACTACATTAGCTTCAACGCTCCGGGTTATTGCTTCTCTAATTTTTATTGATTCGGCTCTTGGGTGTTTTTTTTCTACATGAGCTTCGTCCATTAAATTTACCCCTCCAACGTGTCGCCGTTCAGCGGAGGTTAAAGATTGAGAGTTATAAGCTTTACTTATTTTGTTTAAGATTGGTAATTATAATAAATGTAAAAAATAATAATTTTTTTTAAAATTAACATTTTTTTAAAGATTTACCAGTAAACCTTTTAACTATCAGCTATTCTGTTACCAATACTAATCCATGCAGGGGATAAATATGTGGAATAAAATAAGTACGTCTCCGAAAGGAGGAGAAAAATAAATGGGGTATCGTTTTATTAAGTAATTACTCAAAAAATTCCACATTTCGTAATAATTCTCTTAGTATATACAAGATTAATTCGATATCCTATTTGAAAAAAATAATGGAGAGTAAAATATTTGGTTGAGATGAATGGCTCCCAAGCATTATGGGAGAGCCTTATGAAAGAGGGGGCCAAAAATGTTTTTGGTCTTCCAGGTGGTTCAGTAATACCTCTATGTGATGAAATGCTCAAACAAGATATCAGGTTTATACTTGCTAGACATGAACAAGGAGCAGCACATATGGCTGATGGTTATGCACGTGCAAGTGGAGAGGTTGGAGTTTGTTTAGCTACTTCTGGTCCAGGTGCAACGAATCTAATAACAGGAATAGCCTCAGCAAATATTGACTCGTCACCAGTTGTAGCTCTTTGTGGGCAAGTCGCTAGAGAATTAATAGGTACTGATGCATTCCAGGAAGTTGACATTATAGGTGTATCTGCATCGGTAACAAAATATAACATCCAAACAAGAAGCGCAGCAGAGATACCATACGCAGTCAAAACAGCATTCCAAATAGCTAATACAGGTAGAAAAGGCGCAGTATTAATTGATTTACCAAAAGACGTAACTACTGAAATTATGGATGTTAAGTTCCCAGAAAATATTGTTTTCCGTGGTTATCATCCTGTTTATCAACCAGATCGTAGAGAAATTGAATGGGCTGCTACCTTATTGGCAAGAGCAGATAAACCGGTCATAATTGCAGGAGGAGGCATCATAAGTAGTGGAGCTAGCCAAGAACTAGTATCACTAAGCGAATACCTTATGGCACCTACAGCAATTACTCTTATGGGCAAAGGTGCTTTTCCTGCAGATCATCCATTAAGTTTAGGATTATGTGGGATGCATGGAACCTGTGCAGCCAATACTATGGTATCAGAAGCAGATGTGCTTTTAATTATTGGTGCACGTTTAACTGATAGAACTACAGGTTCAGTTAAAACTTTTGCTCCTAATGCTAAAATTATACATATCGATATTGATAGGAGTGAAATTGATAAAAACATAGATACTGTAACTAGAGTTATTGGAGATGCAAAAATAAGTCTCCAAAAAATTTTACATCATTTAAGCATTCTACGTTCAAGTACTGCAACGAATGATGTTTGGAGGAAAAAATGCCAAGAATTAAGAGAGGTAAATGGCGTTTCAAAAACTAATGGAGATTATCTCAAAGCTCCAGAAGTTGTTAAAACTTTACGAAAAGCGTTAGCACGAGATTCAATTGTAACAACAGAAGTTGGACAATGTCAAATGTGGGCTGCCCTTCACTATGATGCTTATCTACCACGTACATTCTTAACAAGTGGTGGGTTAGGCACAATGGGATGGGGTTTCCCAGCCGCAATAGGTGCTAAAGCAGCTAAACCCAATGTTACTGTTGTTGATATTGCAGGTGATGGAAGTTTTGGCATGACTGAAAACAATTTAGCTACTAGTGTAAAAGAAGACCTCCCAGTGATCGTTATGATACTTAATAACAATATGCTTGGAATGGTTGCACAGTGGCAGCGATTATTTTTCGGTCATAGATATTCAGCAGTTGAATTAAAAAAGACACCCGATTTCGTAAAATTAGCTCAAGCTTATGGAGCAGAAGGTGTTAGAGTTGAAAGTTACCAAGAACTCGAAGCAGCAATAAGAAGAGCAATAAAATCTGAAATAGCTACGGTTATAGATGTACCAATTGATCCCGAAGAGAACGTTTTACCAATAGTTCCCCCAGGAATGGGATTAAAAGATGCTTTAATGGAGGCTTAAGATGTCAAAAGATAACATAATAGCTTTTCTCGTTGAAGACAAACCAGGAGTTCTATTCAATATTTCGAATATGTTTCGTCGTCGTGGGTTCAACATTAATAGCATTAGTGTTGGTAACGCTGAAGATACGGGAATAAGTAGAATGACAATCACCATTGATGCTGAAGGTCGTTCATTAAACCAAGTAGTAGAACAATTAGATAAAATGGTTGATGTAATTGAAGTAAAACGTTTAGATAAACTAAGAACAGTAATAAGAGAATTAATGTTAGTTAAACTTAGAACCATTGATCCAATGGCAAGAGAGGAAGCTTTAGGATATATTAATAGTAATCATGGATTAATTTTAGATATCGAACCAGAAAGCATAATAGCTGAAGTTACAGGTGAACCAGAAAAACTTGACAACTTTCTCGAACAAGTTAAATCCATAGGTATTGTAGAGATGAGTAGAACAGGAATAACTGCTCTTGAAAAAGGTCAGCTAAAATTAAAGAGGTCTGAATTAAATGGTTAAAGTATATCACGATAATGATATTGATGATAAGATACTGAAAGGAAAGACCATTGCCGTAATTGGTTATGGCAGTCAAGGACGAGCTCAAGCTCTAAACATGAAAGAATCGGGAGTAAATGTAATAATTGGTCTAAGACAAGGAAAAAGCTGGGAACAAGCAGAGAAGGATGGTTTTAGAGTTTTAACGGTTCTTGAAGCAGCAAAAACTGCAGACATAATTTTAATGCTTGTACCAGACATGGCTCAACCAACAGTATGGAAAGAAGAAGTAAGTCTAGGAATGTCAAAAGGAAAAACACTGCAATTTGCTCATGGATTTAATATCCATTTTGAAGCTATTGAAGCACCAAAAGACATTGATGTGATTATGGTTGCTCCAAAAAGCCCTGGGCCAGAATTAAGACGTCAATATGAAAATGGTTTTGGTGTACCAGCTCTAGTTGCGATACATCAAAATGCATCTGGAAAAGCCCTTAAAACAGCACTAGCAATAGCTAAAGCATTAGGAAGCGGAAAAGCTGGGATAATAGAAACAACATACAAATATGAAACAGAAAGTGACCTTTTCGGTGAGCAAGCAGTATTATGCGGTGGAGTAGATCAATTAATCCGTAGAGGATTCAAAGTTTTAGTAGAAGCAGGATATCCACCAGAACTAGCCTATTTCGAAGTATGTAACGAATTAAAATTAATTGTTGATTTGATATACAAATCTGGGATTGGAGGAATGTATAGAGCAGTTAGCGACACAGCAAAATGGGGGGGTTTAACAGTTGGTCCATTTATTGTTGATGAACACGTTGAGCAAAACATGAAAAAAGCCTTGAAAGACGTCCAAAACGGTACTTTTGCTAAAGCTTGGATGCAGGAATACAAACAAGGAAGCCAGAAGTTTAAAGCATTAATGGAAGAATGCGATAATCTAGAGATTGAGAAAGTTGGAAAACAAGTAAGGAAAATGAGTGGATTAGAAAAATAACATTTATTTTTATTGAACAATATATTGTTCTGTTGTGATAGGATCTATTGTTGTTCTGTCTTTAATTACTGATTCAAGTCCTCTCATTCTATTTCTTAAAGTAACTTCTGTTGTTCCTGCTGCTTGTGCAACTTGTTTTTGAGTTCTACGTTCTTTTTTCTCGAGACATGCCATGTATAGGGCAGCAGCAGCTATACCTCTAGGCTCCTTTCCAGTTAACCCTTGCTTCTCTTTTGCCTTATTTAATATTTCAATTGCACGTAGCTCAGTATTTCTCTTTAGTTTTAATTTAGAAGAAATTCCAGAAACAAATTTAAAAGAATCATCTAATGGCATTTTTATTTTTAATTCTTTAATTAACAATCGGTAAGTTCTAGCTACTTCACTATGATCTCTTGTACTAATTGCTGAAATTGATTTTAGAGGCCTGGGTATACCTTGCAAACGACATGTAGCATATATACAAGCTGCAACAAAGGAATCTATAGATCTTCCCCTAATCATATCCTGGCTCAGAGCTTTCCTATATAATCTTGATGCATAATCTCGCGCTGATTCAGGCAAATGAAGAATAGCTGCAATACGATCAAGTTGAGGTAATGCTATGCTTAAATTACGTGTCTGAGAATCATTAACTTTTGATCTATTATCATATTTTTGTAAGCGATTCATTTTGTCAACAGTTTTATAATTTAATAATTTTCCGGATGCATCTCTATTCGTAGTAAATCGGGTTGATAACCCCATATCAAAAAGTGTTGGACTAAGTCTTACACCAGTTCTAGACCTTTGATTTTTTTCATCTGAACTAAAAGCCCTCCATTCTGGACCAGAGTCAATAATAGCATCAGAAATTACTAGACCACAGTTATTGCAAATTTCTTCACCGATTTCAAGGTCTCTAATTATTTTTTGATTCCCACATTTTGGACATGATTGAATTTCATTTTTTATCAATAATTTTACCTCCATTAAAACATGTCATTTAGAAGAGGTGTTTTTGGATCGAGTTTATTTTCAGTAATTAAATTATCGTGTAATTCATTATTTAATTCATTTTGAGGTTTAATTGTAACAAAAATAGATCCACCTTTATCAAGATGAAGGAAAAATTCTTCAAAATCAATTCCATTAGTTTCTTTGATGTGATTTTCGTCTTCTTTTTCGCCTAAATAATATACTCTAAGATTTGTCCCCTGCCATATTACTGTTGGTCACATTCTGTCTTTACTTTTAATAATAAACCTCTTCAATTGATGTCTAATTAAATTATATGTTTTAAGTGTAAAAGCAGTAGTGTGTAACATTTGAACGTGCATTTAATATGTAACATTTGAACGAACAATTTATAGATTCATAAACCACCTTATTGATTAAGGCAGGTTATATCACATGTTAACAAAAAAATTATTAGATTACGGGTTCGAAGAAAAAGAAGCCGAAATTTACATTTTTTTATCTTCTGCAGGACCATCCCCAGCCAGAATTATTGCACGTAGATTTAATTTTAATAGAATGAAAGCTTATAGAATTTTAAAGAATCTTGAAAAAAAAGGTATCATTCAAAGTGTTATGAGCAGACCAATTAAATATCTTGCTTCTCCATTAAATGAAGTTCTAAGTAATAAAATAACAGAAACAAAAAATCAATTAGATAATATGGAAAAAAATGAAAATAACATTATAGAAGAATGGACAAATTTAGTAACAACTAACAATCAAAAATTTGA
>JAFGHP010000011.1 GCA_016930055.1 Candidatus Bathyarchaeota archaeon
AAGTTGTATGTATAAATCCCTACGGGTAAGCCCGTGGATTTCTGCAGTTAGTGGGCGACTAAATATACATTGTACTTTTCTCATATCCAGTTGCTCTGAAGATGATAATAAGGAGGTTTATTTTTGTATCTGTTAATGGTTAGGTTAATGATATTTTCCAAAAAAGCGCCATACTTTACTTGTGGATTTTTTGTGTCTTCGCTAATGACATCTACGATATCTATCGAAGGATTAGGATTAAGTTCTAAGATATAGGGATTATTGTTTTTATCGACCCTTACCTCTACCCGACCATAATCGTGGCAATCGAGGATGTTATAAGTATCCAGTGAAATTTCGGTCAAGAGACTAATTAGTTTACTGCTGATATTTTTTGGGGGTTCCTGAACAATAATATTTTTCTTATAAACCTCGTCCAAACCAAATTTTGACTCCAATGTTTTTATATGCCAATAACCCTTAGGTAAACCAGTGAATATGGTCCGCGACAACGGTAGCACCTTAAAACTACTTTCGTCACTGCCCATAATAAATACGTTATATTCATCACCATCAATATATTCTTCTATTAGGGCAGGGCTGTCTAGTTCTTTAATCACTACTTTTATCATTTTTGCCAGATCCTTCTTGTTAGTAACAACAGAGTCATGAGTAATACCAATGGAATTATCCGTATTAGCCGGCTTGACAATCAGGGGATATTTCAAATCTTCATTAATTTCATCATCAATATCATATAAATAATCCCAAGATGGTGTAGGTAGATTGTGATAACTTAAGAGTTTTTTAACTTTGATTTTGTCTATGCAAAGAGCGAGAGTAAAAGGACTGGAACCGGTATAGGGCACCTGGAGAATATCAAAAATGCTGGCAGCATGAGGTTCTAATAAACTGGAATTATTTATCCTTTCACAAACGTTAAAAACCAAATCCACTCCGCTTTTCGTAAGATTGGCAATTGCCTGATGGGGATAGTTAAAATCAAAATATGATGTCTTGTAACCTAAGTTTTTCAAGGTTGATTGGATGTGCTTTCCGATCAAGGAAAGGTCATTTTCCACAGTATTGGGATTATCCTCAGGCGAATAATCATTACAAGCAATTCCAATATGGAGCTTGCGCTGGTCTTTGAGATTAATGGATCTAATTTTACTGATTTTCTCAGAACCAGATATTTTACTGTTGGTAAATATGGCGTCATGGTATCTTTGTTTTCTGATTGTTTTTCCGACCGAGGAGAATTCATCAAATTTTACAATGCTGTAATTAACCATTTTTAGCAATCTATTAAGATTTTCGGTAGCGTGAAGCGGATTGTCACCAACCGCAGACACCCAACCCATATACTCAAAGCCAAGGGGTGGAGCCAAAATCGTATCACCAACATTTTTAAAAATTTCCACATTTTGGACATATTTATTCTTTATTACCTCGCTGTCTAATTCAATTTTTGATACCAAACCGGAATAGGGGGCATGCATAGTCATACCGGATAAATATTTATTAGGAGTATCTGCCTTTAAAAATTTGTTAAAATGTTGATTGACTGCAATCATTAATGCCCCTTCGATAAGATCCACCCCCCAGGCGGTTTTAGCAAAAAAGTAGGCTTCGTCTCCACCCATGCGTAGATTAATTTCCAATGGGATTGGTCCTTTGACAGTTGACTTGGCTTCAAATTGGATACAAGCATTCTGGATATTTAAAAGATCAAGAATTTCCTCGGCCATGTTAATAAGATTTTTTTGCTGAGTTTCTGTTAAAGCCGATGGCTCGGCCATACCGGTTTCAATAAAAAACGGCTCGTAAGTCTGATAATTATCAGTGATATTATAAAACTTGATTCGGCCGTTTTGAATTAAGATATTAATATCTACCTCGTCACCCTCGATATATTCTTCAGCTATAAGTACAGAAGTATTTTCCAAAGCGCTTTCCAGATTTTTATTAATATTCTTTCTAATATAATTGTAGGTGTCGTGGAGTTCTTCTGGTTCGTCGACTTTTATCACAAAGGCGCTACTAGCACCATAAACCGGCTTCAAGACAATCGGAAAGTTAAGCTGAGCTTTCACATATTCTAAATTGCTGATTTGGCTAATTTTTATAAAGTTGGGGAAAGGTAGGGCATGTTCGGAACAAAATTTCCTGAATTTATATTTATTTCGGACCATGTCAGCAATGGCATAAGACGTTCCAGTAAAATGGAATCGATCAATTATTTTAGAAACCAAAAGAACCGTATCCTCAAAAAAACTAATGGCTCCATCAATCTTTAAGTTGGGATTTGCTTCTATATATTCCTCAATTTTTCTGATGGTGGCAGCATGATCCATTAAATCGGTTAGAATCCAATCGATAATACACTTTGACTTAGCATTTACTTTTTCATTGACTGCGATTACCTTTATACCCAAATCGGTAATTTTTTTTAGGATAAACCTCTTATGTTCATTACCCGTACTACCAGCAGAACCGGTGTTAATTAGTAGAACTATCTTTCCATCTAAAAGATGGCAATTCATTTTGTAATCTTTTTTCTTCATTTAACTTTACCCCTTTTTGTAGATAATCATTTCTTCTTGATTACTCCTAAGTAAAATATTTTTTCCTAAGGTTTTTTTCCAATATTTCTCCCATTCCCTTTGATTCATTACCCTGACACGATAAGGGTCCCAGTCATCACTTCTTTCGGAAGGCCAGCTATAAACATCTTCAAAAATAATTAATTTTTTAGCTACTCGCCAGACTTCCCGAACCGCCCTTGCTAAATCCTCTTCCTTCTTTATATAGGAAAAGGTTGTTAAAATATAGACTAAATCGAAATTACCATCTTTAAAAGGAAGGTGGGTACAATTTGCACGGAGGATGAAATCAACGTTGGCTTTTTTCACAGCAAAATTACTGATATCAACTCCGAAAACCCTAAGATTTTTCTCTTTTTTTACTTCAAGTTGCTTTTTTACTTCTTTAACAAGGTTACCCAAACCGCAGCCTATGTCTAAAAAAGAATCAAACTCATAATTGTTGATAATTTTCTTAGCAATCTTTTCCCAGTTCTGGTAAGTATCATAATTATCATAAACCTGGCCGAAATAATAGTCCTTGTTAAAATGATTTCTTAGAAACATTTTTTACTTAGATAAT
>JAFGHP010000060.1 GCA_016930055.1 Candidatus Bathyarchaeota archaeon
GCAACTGCAGCGTTGAATATCCTTGCACCATCAAGGTGCACACCAAGCTTGTATGCTTTAGCTACATCCCAGTTAGACTTCATCTGCTGTGGAGTAAGCGCAATACCTCCAGCACTGTTATGAGTGTTCTCAATGCAGAGAAGACTCGTAGGCGGGTAATGGATGTTCTCACGCCTAACTGCTGTCTCGATATCCTCTGGCTTCATATACCCATTAACTCCGGGTATGGTCCTTGCCATAAGCTGCCCCATAACCGCTAACCCACCCACCTCGTTGACATAGATGTGGCTGGTCTTCTCTAGAATTATCTCATCTCCTCGTTGAGTGTGAGAGAGCACTGATACCGCATTACCCATGGTTCCACTTGTAACAAAAAGAGCTGCTTCCTTACCAAATACCTCACATGCTATTGCCTCAAGCTCATTAACTGTAGGGTCATCCCCGTATACGTCATCACCTAATTTGGCACGGTATGAAGCCTCCCTCATCTCTGGACTTGGCAAAGTGACTGTATCGCTTCTCAAGTCTAAGTTCTTTACAACCAAGCTAATCGATTGAATGATGGTGCATATGTTGCTTAAGGCATTTATCTCAATCATATTGTTATCAAAATCTTATTATTTTAATCCTAAAAGCACTTACACATGCCACTGATTCTTATCCGTCACGGTGAAGCAGAACACCAAATAAAAGACATCACTGGCGGATGGACAGACAGCAATTTAACACCTCTTGGTGTTCAGCAAGCACAGAAAGTAGGCGAATCAATAAAAAACCTACTAAAAGATGAACCATGCAGAATAGTGACCAGCGACTTAAAACGGGCGTATCAGACAGCACAGATCATCGGTGAAATCCTTAACGTAAAACCTGAATCATATCATAGACTAAGAGAATATAATAATGGAGACGCTGCATGGAAAACAATCGCTGAAGCTGCAAAAATGTATACTCCCCCAACCTTTCCCACAATAGATTGGTGCCCCTACCCTGGAGCCGAGACTTGGAGAACCTTCTATATCCGAATCTCAGAAGCCATGGATAAAATATTCATTACCCCTGAAGAAACACTGATTATCGTAGGTCACAGTGGCAACCTCATACAAGTCACCCACTGGTGGCTTGGACTACCAATAGACTTAATCGATGATATAAGCTACAAATTCGACAATGCATCAATTACAATACTTTCAGAAACGGAATTAAACGAAAAAATAATCGAAAAACTAAATGATGTAACCCACTTACAATAAAAATTAAATACAACAATAATTGCTTTTAGAAACAAATTATGTTTATTCTAATGATATTTAGTAAATGTTATCTTTTTATAAAAACTAATATTATATAAGCAATGTGCGCAGCAACAAAAATTCTAGGCTTTACAGAAAAACAGGTTGAACCAAATAAAATTTAGATAAACTATGTTGAGGGTCCTGACGATGATCAACCGATAATTTTAATCCCCGGACAAGGTGGAACATGGGAATCATATAATAAAGTACTTAAGCCCTTATCTGAAAGATACAAAGTTTATGCTGTCGATGTAAGGGGTCATGGCAAATCTAGCTGGACCACTGGAGAATATAACTTCAACAATATTGGTGAAGATTTTATAGCATTCATAGAAAAAATTGTGCAAAAACCAGTAATTGTCTCAGGGAACTCTTCAGGTGGGCTAATCGCATTATGGTTATCGGTGAATAAACCGGAACTAGTGAAAGGTATTGTTTTGGAGGATGCACCACTATTTAGTGCTGACTGGCCAAGGATAAAATCTGAATTCGTATACGATGTGCTAGATAAGACAGCTACTTATCTTGGAGATGAGAAAGGACCCGACTATGAGGGATTTTTAAAATCCATCAAAAGGCCCACTGAGGATGGAAAATATAGAGAGGTCCCAGGTTGGATGATTAACATCTTTGTCTGGATTATCAAACGTTTTGAAAAACCAGGAAAACCATTGGATATTCCCTTTTTACCTAGTAACATAAGGGATATGCTTAGAACCTTATCGACTTTTGACCCTGACTTTTCACGTTCATGGGTTGATGGCAGAATTTATGAAGGCCTAAATCATGAGGACGCTTTATCTCGGGTTAAGTGCCCCATCCTAATAATTCATGCTGATTGGTATAGGACAGAGAAAGGATTAGTAGGCGCAATGGACGATAACGATGCTACACATGCATTAGAATTAGCGCCTCACGCAGAATATGTGAGATTAAAAACAGTACATCAAACTCATTCAGGTACCCCTGATAAGTTTGTTGAGTTGATTAATAATTTCATAGAAAAAATTAGGTGAATAGGCAAGTTATCCAAACTATATATGAAAGATCTAAAAGCGATAAATGAACGATCAAATCATTTTTTAAAAAGATCTGTAACTACTCTTTGTAACTGTTTTAAAATTACTGTACCCTCTAAACTATGTGGTTTGCTGGTTAACGCCTCTAACATTCCATAGTAATACCAAGCTTGGTCTTCTTTGCTGGCATTAAATTTCTCCCAAAAAGATTCACCCCTCTCCTCAAACTCCGTAATCATATCACGAATATTCGCAAGTTTATCAGCACATGAAAGCAGCTTCAAATTGTAACTAGCTTTCTTAATAGTGGCAATAGTATGCGTTTTCCTAGTTTTCCATGTTTCTTTCTTAACAATTGAAGATTCTTCACCCCTATACTGCTCAGGCTCCGAAGCTCCTTCAACAAGCTCAGCTACCTCTACACCAAACTTCTCTTTTATCTCCTCAACTTTCACTCCTTCATCTTCCATAACATCATGAAGTAAACCAGCAATCACAACAACCTCAGGAGCTTCATTCTTCATCAAAATGGAAGCAACATCCAAAGGATGAACAATATAGTGAACCTTAGTACCCTTACGACACTTACCCATATGAGATCTAAAAGAAAAAATAAACGCTTCCACGAATCCCTCTTTAGCAACCATTAACAAATTTAAGACGTCTAAGAATTTAATTCTTAATAAAAACAAAACAGTACCACCAAAAAATTTTCACTAAAAATAAATTTAGATAAATACAAAAAATACTATTTATACTAAAAAAACATCATTAAAAAAAGAAAATAAATGTTTAATAATTCTTTATATATTAGAAAAATCAATTTAACATACTATTTTAGTACCTAATATTCTTAACTAATGTTATAATAATATAACTTAACCTAGTAATATAGTTACTTCTAAACTTATTAAAACAGGTTGAATTAGTAAACATGCTGGATGTATTAAAAATGAAAATTAAAAACATCTTAGTCTTTATGGTTCTAGCATCATTAATGTTGATGCCCGTATTCGCTACTGGAAACGGAGCACCCAGTGGAGCACACTATAACCTAAACATCATAGGAGTACCCAAAAACAAAAGCTTCGACGAAGGC
>JAFGHP010000061.1 GCA_016930055.1 Candidatus Bathyarchaeota archaeon
CTCGGGGATAACAGGCTTGTCGCGGGCGAGAGTTCGCATCGACCTCGCGGTTCGGTACCTCGATGTCGGCTCTTCCTATCCTGGCCTAGCATAATGGGCCAAGGGTGAGGCTGCTCGCCTATCAAAAGGGATCGTGAGCTGGGTTTAGACCGTCGCGAGACAGGTCGGTTTTTATCTACTGGGAGTGTAGGATGTCTGAGGGGAAAGGGCCTTCAGTACGAGAGGAACGAGGCGCTGGTGCCACTAGTTTACCGGTTGTCTGACAAGGCATGCCGGGCAGCCACGCACCGTCGGATAAGGGCTGAAAGCATCTAAGCCCGAAGCCGCTCCCAAAAATAGACATCCGTCCAACGCAAGTTGGTGAAGGGCACTCGTAAAAGACGAGTTCGATGGAGCTGTGGTGTACGTATCAAGACTTCGGTCGAGATATTCAGCCAGCAGCCCCCAACAGCCCGAAATGTCAGCATTCAACACCCGATTCCACGGGAGAAATCGAAACCTTTGTATGGTTATCAGCCATTTTATTGAATTATTATTAAATAAAAATTAAGAATATATTATTAATTTTATTCAATTATTTTGTGGAAACAAGTTCTTTCGCCTAGATGGCAGGCAGGTCCTTTTTGTTCAACTAAATATATTATTGAATCGTTGTCGCAGTCGGATAAAATTTCAATAATTTTTTGTGTATTTCCACTAGTAATTCCTTTCATCATTACTTCTTTATGACTACGTCTGTAATAGTGTGCGAATCCGGTTTCAATTGTTTTTGTTAATGCTTCTAAATTAATGTATGCTAGTGTTAGAACTTCTTTAGTATTATATTCTTGAGCAATTACAGGTATAAGTCCCTGCATTTTTTCCCAATCTAGTTGTTCTGGTTTAATTTTTATCATATTCGAATATTCACTCCATTTTCTTTCAGATAATGTTTGATTACTTTAATTGGATAATTTTCATAATGAAAGACTGATGCAGCAAGAGCAGCATCAACGTTAGCTTCCGCAAAGGCTTCTAGGAAATGTTTAGGTTCACCTGCTCCCCCACTAGCTATTACTGGGATATTTACTCTATCAATAATTGCTTTCATTAATTCGATATCATATCCCTTTTTCGTTCCATCACGGTCAATGCTAGTTACCAATAATTCTCCTGCCCCTATTCTGGATACTTTCTCAGCCCATTTTAGTGCATCAATTCCTGTAGGAACTTTTCCTCCCATAATATACACTTCAAACCAGCATAAACCTTCTTTAGTTTTAATTAATAATTTATTTTCATCAAGAGTATAATTACGTTTAGCATCAATTGCTATAACTACACATTGTGTGCCAAATTTTTTTGATATTTCAGTTATTATTTCAGGGTTATTTACAGCAGCTGTGTTTAAACTTGTTTTATCAGCTCCATTTAATAGGATCTTTCTAACGTCTTCGATTCCACTAATTCCTCCTCCTACCGTAAATGGAATGTCTAATTCTTTTGCCACGTTTTTTACTACCTTAAAAATTGTTTTCCTATTTTCATTTGATGCTGTAATGTCTAAGAAAACTAATTCATCAGCTCCTTCTTCACTATATCTTTTTCCCAATTCGACGGGGTCACCTGCATCTCGTAGGTTAACAAATTGTGTTCCTTTAACTACACGGCCATTTTTAACGTCTAAACAAGGAATGATTCTTTTTGTTAACATTTTTTCACCTCAAAATTTTGAGCTTGATTTAAGGTGAATTTATTTTCATAAAGTGCTTTTCCTAATATTGCAGCATATACACCCATTTTTTTGAGTTCTATAAGATCTTCTATTTTACTAATGCCTCCTGCAGCAATGATTTTACCCATTTTAAGACCTTTTTCTAATCCATGAAAATCTGGTTCAGATAATGTGCCATCTTTATCAATGCTTGTTAATAGAAACAATTCAATACCACAAATCTTCAACTCTTTCATGAATTCTTCAATTTTCAATTTAGTTGATTCTTTCCATCCTTTAATTTTAATAAACCCATTTAAATGATCAATTGAAACTATTACCTTGTTAGGACCATACTCATCTAAAATTTTCGTTAAAACTTTTCTATTTGTAACCGCTAATGATCCAATTATTATTCGTTGAACACCCATTTCAAAAATTTTTTTACTCGATTCAAAGCTTCGAATTCCTCCCCCAAATTGTATAGGAATATTAACTGATTTTACAATTTTTTCTAATATTTCTTCATTATTCCTAATACCTAGTGCAGCATCAAGATCAACAATATGCAAATATTTTGCTCCTTGTTCTTCCCATTTTAAAGCAACTGAAACAGGATCACCAAACTGTTCGTACTCTGTCTTTAAATTAGGGTTACCTTGACTTAATCTAACTACTTTTCCATCCATAATATCTATAGCTGGAATTATGATCATTTTTTTGCCATCCTAGCAAAATTTTTAAGTATTTTTAAACCATCTTCACCAGATTTTTCTGGGTGAAATTGGCATCCATAAACATTTTGTTTAGATACAATGCTTGGAAACTTTATACCATGACAAGTGCATGCGACTATTTGTGTAGAATTTTTAATGACAGGGTAATAGCTGTGGACAAAATAAAAATAGGATTTTTCGTTTAGTCCGTCAAGTATATCATTGTTGTTTTCTATGATGATGTTATTCCATCCCATGTGAGGAATTTTTACATTGGAACCAAATTTTTTTACTTTACCCTCAATGAGTTTTAATCCTTCCCCATTTCCCTCTTCGCTTTCATTCAACAGTAACTGCATACCTAAACAACTTCCAAGCAGCGGTCTATTATGTTTAACATAATCTATTATAGTGTCTTTGAGGTGAGCCAAATTATTTGAAGCAGGGCCAAAATTTCCTACACCTGGAAGAATAACTGCATTTGACTCCATGATTGTTTTTGGATCTGAACTTATCTCAACTTTCAAACCAATTTTTTTTAATGCATTTTTCATACTAAACAAATTACCTACATTATAATCGATAATGCATGCAGTTAACATTAAATTACACCTTTAGAACTAGGAATTCCTACTCTCTGAGGGTCTTGGGATAATGCTTTCCGTAATGCTTGTGCCAATGCTTTGAATGCAGCTTCTACTTTATGATGATCATTGAAACCATATTCAACTTTCATATGTATAGTTGCTTTCATTGCTATAGCTAGAGTTTCTAAGAAGTGGATCAAATCTTCTGTCGCAGTGTCTTCTATAGTGTACCATCCAGTTTCAAGATTAATTTTACTGAAAGGTCTTCCAGAATAGTCTACTGATGCAATTGCTAGGCTTTCATCCATTGGTACGATTGCATATCCAAAACGATTAATATTTTTAATTTCTAAGCTAGCTTCTCTAATTGATTGTCCAAGAGTAATAGCTACATCTTCAATTATGTGATGTTTTAAATCACCTTCTGCTTTAATGTTTATATCAAATAAACTGTGTGTTGCTAAACATTTTAGCATATGATTGAAAAAATTTATGGGTGTATCAATTATTGATTCCCCAGATCCATCTAAATTAATTTTTATGTAAATTGTTGTCTCCTTTGTTTCTCTTTTCACTTCTGATTTCCTCAAATTTTTTCTCTCCTCAAATCTTCAATAATTTCTGGTAAATCATTTATGCTTGGTAAAACAACATCACTCCCACTTTCAAGAAAAACGTCTCGAATGGTTCTTCCTTTAATTAAATCACCATATACTCCTACAAATAGATACCTTGGGTCGAGCTCATTTGCTCTCTCTACCATTATTAAATCAGCTTTCGTATCTCCCACATACAAAATCTGTTCAAATGGCTCAAAGATTTTTGCTGAAACAAATAATGAATAAGGATTAGGTTTATGCAGATTTTCAATACCAAGCTTTTCAATAGCAGCATCTACCGTTTCCATCCATACTTCTGCTTCAGGATTAAACCATTTTGTTCGAGTTTTTAAAATAAATTTCGCTGTTTTCTCGAAACTACCTGAAGCGATACCTAACCTTAATTTTCCTAAATGTTTCGATAATTTCTCTAAAGTATTAGTTGTTGCTATAGTTCTTTCATATTTAATATATTCTTCATTATCCGTTTCAAAACAAGGCTTTACTCCAAAATTTTTTTCAAATAATTCTTTGCCAGAAAATATTTGTTCGAATAATGTTGATATTATGCTTTCACCTACTTTTCCTGGAAAATTTATTGCTTTTTTAAAATTATCTCTAATTTGAATCTCTTTTTCAACTGAATTTAATCCTGAAGAATCTAATTTTAAAGCATAATCTAATAATTTTCTTCTTACCTCCTTAATATTCAGTATTTTCTTCTGTATCATGTTATTTTTTATGTAACTATATCTCTCACAAGGATTTTTATATATTAAAGAATTTCCTGACACTAAATTTAATTCAGATATTCTGCTTTCAGGGAGCAAACTCACTAAATAGATTAAAAAAGCATATACTAAAGACCAATCGTTGTTAAATCCCCCAGTATTTTTAAACGCGAAATTTACTTCATTTTCGAATTCAAAAGAATCAACACTAACTCTAGCAAGATCAAATAAAATCTTAGATACTGAAGTAGAAACAGCTTTCTCGTAAGAGTTTTGAATATCAATTAATACACCATCACAATCAAAAATTATTGCAGAAGCTTTTTTTATTTTTTCTAAACTATTTTTTCTGAGGTAAGTAGGCGAGTTTAATTCGCTACTGTTTTTTTGAATGTAAGAACTCATTTCAATGCATCTCTTAGTTCGTAAATAAATTTATCCATATATTTTTGCGGAGCAACTGTTACTCTTAATGTTCCTTTATATTTTGATACTTCCCCAATTTTTCTTATTATTATTCCCTTATCGAGTAATTTTTGGTATACTAGCTCAAAGTTCGATCCTACATCAAAAAGAATAAAGTTAGTATCTGACCTAAATGGTATAACTCCTTTTATTTTTTTTAGTTCATTAAAAAGCCAGGTTCTTACTTGTTTGGTTTCTGTTATTACTGTTTTAATTTTATCACTGTTTTCTAGAACTTTAATACCCGATCTAAGAGAAACACTAGATAATGGATATGGTAATTGGTATTCTGTTTTTAATATTTCTGCTAATCTTTTATTAGTTATTGCATAACCCATTCTTAATCCTGCTAATCCGAATGCTTTCGAAAACGTCCTTAAAATAATTAGATTATCTTGTATTGAACATTCATCTTTTAAGCTATAAGAAGCGTATTCAACATAAGCCTCATCTACTAATACAATTTCTGGGAATTCTTTTATTATTTTTAAAACCTGATTTTTTTGATACTGATTTCCAGTAGGATTATTAGGGCTACATATTATGATCATTTTGGTTTTTTCTGAGGTTTCAGCTAAAACTTTGTCAGCATCAAAATGAAAACCTTCACTAAGATCCACTTCTTTAAAAACCAATCTTTTTTTAATTGCTGTATGTTTATACATTGAAAATGTAGGTGTAACAGCGAGTATTTCCTTTCCTTCTGGAATAATATTAAATAAAAGATCAATAATCTGGTCACTACTTGCATCAATAACGATCTGTTCTTCATTAATTCTAAGAGTCTTTGCTAATACTGAGTATAATTCAGTTAATTCACTTGACGGATAAATTCTAGAGTCACACTCATTACTGGCTTCTGACACAATATTTTGAATAAAACCCTTATCCAAAAATAAATTTTCGTTAGCATCTAATTTTAGAATATTATTTTTATTTATACCAATTTTTTCTGCTAGTTTATCTTGAGTTATCCCTGGGATATATTTTGTTTTAGTTTCATGCTGTTTATAGAATTCCTGTAATTTCATTTTAATAGCCTCTCTTGAACTGCTCTACTGTGATTTAACAAACCTTCAGCTTCTGAAAGCGCATTGATGTTAGAATAGATTTCTTTTAATCCTTCTTTAGTAATTTTTACTATACTTATAGGTTTCAAGAAATCTAATACGGTTAAACCTGAGAATAATTTTCCGTAACCTTCTGTTGGTAAAACATGATTTACACCAACTAAATAATCGGTTGCAGAGACTGTTGAATATTTTCCAATCAAAATTAATCCTGCATTATTTATTTTTTCTGCGATTTTAGTTGATTCTTTTGCTATTATTTCAATGTGTTCTGGTGCAAAATTTTCTGAGAAACTTATCGCTTCTTCGATATTTTTTACTACATAAATGAAACCACCTTCAGACAAAACGTTTCTTATTTTGCTTGATTCAGGTATTTTTAAAAGACGTTCTTCTACTTCATTCTGTACTTTTTTGGCTAGTTCTTCAGAGTCTGTAACTAATCCACTAATTCCACCAGGACCATGTTCTGCTTGTGATATTAAATCAAGTGATATAAAATATGGGTCAGCTGTGTCATCAGCTAAAATGAGTATCTCTGTTGGACCAGCGGGTTTGTCAATTGCTACCTGTTTAGATACAAAATTTTTTGCAGTAGTAACATATTTATTTCCTGGTCCAACAATTTTATCTACTTTTTTGATTTTTTTTGTACCAAAAGCTAAAGCTGCAATCGCTTGAATTCCTCCAATCCTATAAATTGAATCTAATTTACAGATGTCTGCAGCTACTAGTGTAAGAGGATTAATCTTACCTTCAGAATTTGGAGGTGTAACCACAATAATTTCTTTTACCCCTGCCACCTGTGCTGGTACAATATTCATAATAACTGTGCTTGGATATGCCACTTTACCTCCGGGGACATAACATCCTACACGATTTAGTGGACGAGTTTTATTATATATCCTAATTCCCTTAAATTCAATATCAAAATTTAATAGTTCAAGCCTTTTTTTCTCAACTTTTTCTAATCTTTCTTTTGCTCTTCTTAATGATACAATTTGCTTTTTTGTAACTTTCGAATAAGCATCTATAATCTCTTCTTTACTTACAATAATTTGATCGGGTTTTAAGGTAACTTTATCAAATTTTTCAGTATATTCTATTACTGCTTGGTCTCCCCGTTCTTTTACATCACCAATTATTTTACTTACATAATTTATTAATTCTTGGTTATCGTTCTGATTGTTTGGCCACCTAGACCTTAAAATATTAACTGGTTCAGTTTTTGTAATAGGAATCATATCCATTCCTTTCCATTAGCAATTTCTTCAAGAGGTAAAACTTGTCTTGGTTCATATACTACTAATCCTTGAGCAAGTTTTCTTAGAGATGGTAAAATTTCTAAAAACTTTGTTTTATCAATTACTGTATTAACTGCAACCCAATCTGGATCGGAGAGTGGAGATATTGTTGGATTTTTAAGTGCTGGTAAAGTTACGAGCAGAATTTCAAGATTTTCCTTTTTAACATTAGCAAAAATATGTAATTTTTTTGCACCATCAACTGCTCCTCTTAGAAGTGTTAAAATATCCTTAATTTTCTCACTTTTTTCCGGGTCTTTTAAAGCTTGTTTGTTTGCAATTAAAAGAGCACTGGTATTCATTATCGTTTCAACTATTTTTAAATTATTTTGAGTTAAACTTGTGCCAGTATCAACGACTTCAACTATTGCATCAGCATCTTCAGGTGGTTTTGCTTCTGTTGCTCCGAAACTAAGATAAATTTGAACTTTTTCATTATTGCCTGTTCTCCACCATGGAGTAATAATTATTGGATCACTATCTTTCCATAGTGATTTATATGTTGAATTCGATTTAATGAAATCAGATGCAGCAGCTAGATATTCTGTTGATATTCTCAATATTTTATTTTCTTTTCTACACTTTTCGATTAAATCACTTAGAGAATTAATAGTGATCCAATTTTTAGGTACTGCTAAAATTAAATTTACTTTACTATATTCTAGATCAAGAATAATTTCAACATCAGCATGAGTCTCCTGTATCCAATCTCTGCCTGATATTCCAACATCCTGCATCCCTTCACTTACAAATATAGGGATCTCTTGAGGACGAAGCACTTTCAACTCGATATTAGGATCATTAATTATAGGTCGATAAGTACGGTCATCACCTGAAATGTTATATCCTGCACGATTCAATATCTCTAAAGTTTTTTCACTTAAATGCCCTTTTGGTATAGCAAATTTAACAATTTTCATATTTTCACCATTTTTATGGACTGTGATTTTGAGGTCTTGGTAGAACTATCCGTGCTAAAAAAGAATTTTGAGGGCTCTAAAATTTTATTTATAAATCTAGATTTCGTTGAGGCATTTATGAAGGCAATTGCCCCTTATGATAACTATCCCTCATGTCACAACCACTTTCAAAGATGACTAGATTAATATTATATAAATCTATCTAACTTTTTATTGATTTATAATATTTTTTATAAAATTTTTTTTAAAAATAGAAAAATTATACGCCTATGCATGGCGCTAAATAATATACTAGCTTTCCTCTGGGGAGTTCAAAATCCATTTTAATTGGCATGTCTGTGCTTAATTCTACTGTAGCAACTTCGCTGCTATTACCTGCTGCGTTTACAATTTCATTTAAGTAGCTAAGAGTAAATGTAGCACTGCTGTCTTCTTCTGATTTGAGTTCAATTAAATCGTCGCTTCCTTTTTCCCATTCACTTGATGCTGATCCCATGTCTCCAGTTGCACTAATCTTTAATGTTTCTCCTTCTACAGCTACTTTCACATGTTCACTGACTAAATCAGCATCTCTTATAGCCATCTTTAAACTATTAGTTATTATCCGAGCTTTTGCTTTAAAAAATATTTTTGGTTGGGGCACTTCTTCATCAAGAGGTTCCAATATTGGCATCTCGAATCTTCTATTATGACCGCCACGACGACAGTTAATTATTAAACGTGCTTTTTCTTCATTCAGATTAATCCAAACATCTTCATCACGGTCTACACGGTCAAGGAATTTTAAAAATTCTTTAATATTGATACTTAACCTAGGTTCTCCTTCACATTTATATTTATCAAAGAATTCGCTTGGGAGTTCAAAGTCAACCATAGCGACATGACTAGGATCCATAGCGAGTAATTTTACTTGGGCTTCATTCATGATGAAAGTGCCTTCTTCAACGATTACGCTTAGGGCTTTGATAAGATTCCGTAAAGGATCTATACGGGAGATTTCTACTTCAAACAATGTTAATTCTCCTTTGATAATAGTTTACTAATTAAAGTAAGTGTCTAAACGCAATAAAAGGGTTCTCACCCTATCTAACTATAATCACGCCAAGTATAACCACATTTTGTACATCGGTAAAATTGTGTACTACTTTCATCAATTCCTCTAGTTTGAACCATCCACCAATATGCTTTATCATTATTACATTTAGGGCAATTTGCTTTAACTTGAGGAGTGGTTCTTAGATTTTGTTCTTTCTTACCAATTACCACAATTTTTTCACCGTTATTCTTTGATCTCTGGATTATTGGGGCTTCGTTAAGCGGTTCTTCCGCCCCACATTTAGGGCAAATGTAACATCTTTTTTTATGATCGATATTGCACATCGTGCCACATATTGAGCAAAACTTCGTATGCAACGCCTCCATTCGGTAGCCTAAGGCTGAAATACTTCTATTAATACCTTATGCTACCTTTTTAAGATTTGACTCTAATAATATATATCCTATTCTTAAAACTTCAGGAATATTTTCTTTTTGTGTAACCATTTTTAAGATTTTTTGGACTACCTGTTTTTTGATCCCGTAAAATTGAATCGAGGAATAATCCTCAATTTTTTTCCAATCTATCTTCATTAAAGAGGGGGTTTCTTTTAAAATGTAAATAATTGGAATGCCTGTCTCATTATATATTTCTAAAATATTTATGTGTAAATTTTTTGGTAAAGTCTTATAGTGTAAGAGAATTGTCCTAATTTGTTTATTCTTTGATGTGTCTCTTATCGATTGAATTATAGTTTTTTCAAGTTTATTATCAGTCTTAAATTGGAAAACACTTTCTAAAAATTTTTTTCCCCTAAAAATAATGCCTATAACATGAAATGAATAATTGTATTCTGATACTGCTATTCCTAATACTCTAATTTCTTCTTTAATGTG
Organism: Candidatus Bathyarchaeota archaeon; assembly: GCA_016930055.1. Lineage (GTDB taxonomy): Archaea > Thermoproteota > Bathyarchaeia > TCS64 > TCS64 > UBA8941. The sequence goes on from JAFGHP010000061.1 coordinate 10,018, forward strand.
TACTAGTTTTAATGGTTTCACGATATTCAGTTAGAATATTAATTTTTAAATTTTTAATTGTTATGAGCTTTTTTGGAACTCTGTAATAAATTCTGATAATTTTTGCTCAGCGTTTTCAGTTGCTTTTTTTAATGCATCGTAAGGATTTTTACCGTTTCTCATTTTAATAAAAAGAATACTTTTATCCATTAAAGGATGTGTTTTCGTATATCCCGCCATCTCAACGTTGGGGTCTTCTAAAAGACTACTTTGCACTAAATTTAGAAGAGTATGTCCTTCTCCTCCAAATTCCGCCTCGATATAATTTTCTTCTTCTTTTACAACATTAATTTTCAAACTATCTCCTCCTTACCATAATTTCTAGCAATCTGCCTTCTTTCAACCCTATTACATTTAGTACAAGTAAGTCGTCCATGGTCATTTTGTAGAATTGTACCGCATCTAGCACAATATGCATATAGAACACCATATTCTTGACCAAGCATACTTAATTGAATTAAACGGTTTTTGGTGTTAATAATTTTCGCCTTAATAATATCTCCCGTACGAAGCGCCATTTCTAAATTTCTACTAAATTCTCGATTAACTTCATTAACATGTAGAACACCTGAATAAGTAGGATCAATTAATTTCTTATCAATTTTAATAATATCAACTCTTGCGTCGCGTCGTGTTACTGAACCTGTTTCAGCAATGACATCTAACCCTTCTTCAGGTAATATTAGTTCTTTAGTATATTTTACCACTTCAATTGCTCTCTTCTCTTGATTTATTTTAGCTTCTCCAACTTCTGATGCCCTAATAATACCATTTTGTTGATAGCTACCTCTACCTTTATTATATTCCTCAATAACTGCTAATTTTTCTCCAGGCATAACTTTTTTCTTTTCTTTACTTTCATTTACCATGACAATTGCTCCAACATGTTATTATGTAAATTATTTTTAAGCTGCTTTCTATTACCTGTGCAACAATGGACCCGCTTTTTAATAAACTGATTGGTATTTTAATGAGATGTAGTTTGATCCCCAAATTTTTTCCCACTCCAACTCACCTAAAGCAACAAGCATCTCCTGAATCGTTAATATTGGTTTTTCAACTCCAGCTATTCCATCTATTGCTATACGGGGGCAAGCGGTGTCTACAAAAATTTCTGCTTCTGAAAAATTGTTTAGTGTATCCTGCTTAATTTCATCCATGTATATAATGAATGAGATTATGTTTTTTCCTGTAATTTTTTTGACTAATTTTTGTGCATCATTTAATGAATTTTGACCAGGTTTAGAACTTACAAGTATACCAATGTTTTTTGCATTTTTTGCTTTAGTAATCGATGCGTACCTTTTTTTTGCTAATAACATAATTTCGGAATCATCTAGAAAATAAGTTTTTAGATTATATGGATTTACTATTAGCACTGGTTTACCCGTAGTTATTGATAAACCAATTGGGTGAAATTCTCCACCACCTAAGAATATGAAACAATTAACCTCCTTAATTAGACTCTTAGCAACTTGATAATTACATCCCAAAATTTGACCATCGTAAAGTCTTTTATTGTCTCCTTTTCCTACTTTTATATTGATACCTTTAGCTTTTAATGCATCCGCAAAATCTTTTATTTGATGAACGTGTTGAATCGTAGTTACTAAACCAATATTTCCAATGCCCTCAATTTTTGGTAATACTATTTCAATTAATTTTTCTATGTCCAAGTTTATTTCAGCATTAATATATAAGATTGGAAAATCGAAATCCAGCATTAAATTATGTCCGTAATGTATTAGTAAATCTACCTCAAGTTCTTTTGCTTGACGTATTGCTATATCACAAGCACCATAGCAAGAATCGCCTAATAGAATAACCTCAATTTTTTTTATTTCTCGAATTTTATTTGCTAATTGGAAAGCATACGGTCTTAAGCCATCAGGTAGTTGTAAAAGAACTTTTTTTGCATTTCTTTTTTCTATCTCCTTTATGACAGTATCTAATTCAAAATTATACAATCTATTTACTTAATGAAGTATTTAACTTAAAAAATTATTTAAAAACATTTTATTTTTGCTATTTATTAAATATTAATGCGTGTTTCTGAGTTAATTCACTAATATTTTCTGTATTTTTCCTTATCTTTATTTTAACTATAAGAAATTACTTATATATAATTTAAAATAAATGATAATCATACAATAATTCTTAGACTTGGGGTTATTGTGATATTTGCACTCTACTTGGCAAAGGCATTTTATCTGCTGCTCTCTTTAAAGCTTCTTTAGCAACATCTACTCCACTTTTATCAACTTCAATAGTTATTATTGAGTCACCAGCTTTAATTCTTGCAGCTACTCCGGTTGGTTTTCCATAAGGTCTTTTCATTCCTTCTTGGAAACGGTCTGCTTGAGCTACATTTACCCTTTTATGTTCTCGTAAAACTATGTGAGGGAATGGTACGATTTTCATTACGTAGAATTCTTTACCAAGTTTAAGTTCTAGTAATCTGTTACAAGCAATTCTTGCTGATTCTAAACTATTATGCCTGATTTGACCATGTTCTAGATTTACTAGTTCTAATTTAACAGGGAACTGTTTACTTGTGTTACCCATAGTAAATTTAACTATTTTTGAACCTGGGACTCCTCCCATATATTTTCTTCTGGTATATGCCATCTGGTTAGGGTTTCTGAAGTTTTTGGCTTTCATAGTATATTCACTATCCATCCAATATAGATTCTTAAAAACATAGTGGCTATAAACTAGAAATTACGTTCTGTATGGGGTCTAGTGAATAATAAATATTTTTCATCTTGTGAAAGTTCATCTAATATTCTACGAGCTATTAATTTTGCTGGGTCTTTAAGATTAACTCTTTCTTCGATATCTGCAAATGATTTAAAGGGTTGTTTTTCTCTTAAATCTAAAATATTAAACATTAATCTTTTACCAATCCCAGGGATAAGTTCTAAACTATGCATTCTCGGTGTAACCTGTTGACTAATATTAAAAAAGGTTGTAAAGAAGAGCTCATTTCTTAAAACTATTGTTTCTATAACACTAGGTAATTCTGCTTTAGCTGAACTTGTTAGTTCCTCAAATTTAATTCTACTTAGGATGTGGCTTACAAGTGCACGAGGACCTTTTCCCACAAATATTCTATCACGAATATTATATGTTGCATCCTTTTTTGGGGAAGCTTCTAGTAAAGTAAAGTAATTTTCACCAATTAGCTGAAGGATTCCACCTGTAGTATAGGGGCTTCTTGATATTCCTGGTCTTCCATGTGGCAAATAATCTAATACATAAGCATAATCTTCGTATTTTTTAGCTCCGCTATACAATGTAATACCTCCAGTCTTATACAGAGTTATGATACTATTCTGTATTTCTCAATTACCTTTAAAATACTATCTACTGCTTCTTCAGAGATTATTCTTTGCCTTCCTAGGAAAGTTCTAACCTCTGATATGCTATTAGGCATACAATTCACGATTTGAACTGCAAGTGATCTATCTATTTGACTTAGTTCAATTAATTCATCAACAATTTTTTCTGAATCTATTGCCGTTGTTTTAGAAAAACGTATAGTATAATCAAGAACCCTTCTCTGTAAAGGATCAAGATCCTCTACTTTTTCTTCGAGCAGTTCTTTTGCTTCTGCAACGGTGATTTCTTTTTTCTCTACTAATGACATAAACTCAGCCATCCTGATGCTTTCTAATATGCTCAGGGAGGGCTATTATTGTTTTTACTATTTTCCTTTGAGGGATTTGAAGGACATATGCTTTCCCACGTTTAGCAACAACTGTAGCAACTTGCCCTTGATAACGTTTATGTGGCATACCTTTGTGAACTGCAGAATCAATATTGATTATCACTTTTTCTCCTTCTTCATATTTAGTTAGTAATCTACTAAGTGGCAGTTTACCTCTTTCTCTAATTTTCTTTGTGAGTACCGATCTGCTTTTTCTTCGTAGTCCTTGACTTTTTCCCATTAATATTCACCAACCCAATTTTGAGGTATAAGTCTTTTTAATTCCTCGATTTGAGCATCACATTGTATACTGCACTATTTTATAAGTTATTACTTTTTTAATAAATTTTAGACGATTTTTATATTAAAAATTTTTAAATTAACCGAATTTAAATGGCATTTGTCTCATACGTCTATTACCTTTAAATTGTTTAAACATTTTTTTAGTATTTTCATAATTTTTTATAAGTTCTTTGACATCGCTTTCAGTTAATCCAGACCCCCTAGATATGCGTCGTACTCTACTAGAATTCAGAATTTTTGGATCGTCTTTTTCTTTTTTAGTCATGCTTTGAATTATTACTTTCCACTTATCAAGACGTTCTTCAGCTTTTTCCATTTCGTCTTTGGGCAATTGATATCCTAATCCAGGTATCATGCCAAACACTTTTTGTAAAGGTCCCATTTTCCTCATAGCCTCAAATTGATCATACATGTCTTGTAGAGAAAATTTACCACTCAACATTGCATGAATATCCTTTTCACTTGGCTCAATTTCTGCTTCCTTGACTTTTGCTATTAAACCATCTATATCCCCCATTCCTAGTAAACGGCCAATAAACCGGCTAGGTATAAATGGTTCAATATCCTCAATTTTCTCTCCAGTACCAATAAACTTGATATGTGCACCGGTAGCAGCAACCCCACTTAATGCTCCACCACCTCTTGCTGTACCATCAAGTTTACTCACAATAATGCTACCCATATCAGTAGCTTCTTTGAACGCCTGTGCTTGAGCTGCTGCTTGCTGACCAATTGTACCATCTAGAACTAGAACAATTTCTTGTGGTTTAACTGCCATTGCTATTTGTTGCATTTCCTCAATTAGACTTTTCTCTTCTTTATGTCGACCAGAAGTATCCAGAAGTACAACCTCATAATTCTTAAAATGATCTACTCCATTTTTTGCGATTGTTATTGGATTTTTATTATTTTCCTCTCCATAAAAATCTACTTTAATTTTTTCTGCAAGTTGTTTAAGTTGAATAAATGCTCCAGGTCTAAATGTATCACAGGTTATGACTCCTGTTTTCAACCCCCTTTTTTGATAATAACGAGCAAGTTTTGCTATATGTGTTGTTTTTCCACTTCCCTGTATTCCCACAAGCATTATTATGTTTTGTTTTCCAGGTTGAATACGGATCTCTTCAGGTTTCTCTCCAACGAATTTAGTTAATTCATCGTATACTACTTTGACAATATGTTCTCGACGACTTATCCCTGGGGGTAATTCTTCATTTAATGCTCTTTTCTCGATATTTTGACTTATCTGCATAACTAAAGATACATTCACATCAGCTTGCAGAAGGGCTCGTTGAAAATCACGGATCAGTTCTTTAACTAATTCAGAATCTACTACTGATGCTTTGAAAACCTTTTGAAGGGCTTCATACAAACTTGAACCAAGTTTATCAAGAACCATATTCTTTTCCCATTGACTGTATCTAAACGATCCTGTAATCATCTGATTAAAACTTGTCTTAAATAAAGAATTTGTTTTTTAAATAATAAGTATCCTTTAAAAGATGATCCATTTCTAACATTATTTAATGACTACTACTAAAAACCATCCTCAAGGAGTACCAATTAGCATCAAGTACCCAGAAATACCTCTTTATTCATTTCTTGAGAATCATGCAAGAAAATACCCCCAAAGATCAGCTACAATTTTTTTTGACAAAAAACTATCTTATTCTAAAATTTGGGATGAGACCCTAAGATTTGCAAACTCTTTAAAAAAACTTGGAGTAAAAAAAGGTGACAGAATAGGTCTATTATTACCTAATACTCCTCATTTTTTAATTGCTTTTAACGCAATTTTTGTGGTTGGAGGGATTGCTGTTCCCATAAACCCCCTTAATCCTTTAGTTGAGATTACTAGAGAACTAGATTATACTGAATGTAAAATTTTAATTATCCTAGATAGATTATTAGATAAATTACCTACTACTTTTTCTGGCACCATAATTATTGCTAAAGGAGAAACCTATGTTGCATTGTATTATAAAATTTTATCAAGATTAAGTTATAAGCGAAAAAGTATTAAAGGTGTATTTAATTTTGAAGATTTAGTAAAAGAATCACCTATCAATCAACTAGCTATTTTTAATGTCAAAGAAGATGTAGCAGTAATTTTACATACTTCTGGGACTACAGGCGATCCTAAAGGAGTCATGTTAACTCATTATAATCTCGTAGCTAATGCTCTACAAAGTTATCATTGGTTGAGAGGCTGGGGTTATAGTTCTAAACCACAAAAAGAGGGATGGCCAATAATACTATGCGCGGTCCCCTTTTTTCATAGTTATGGTCTAAATATAATGAACGAAGCATTAAGTTATGGATGTTCTCTTGTTCTTATTCCTGATCCGCAACCAAAAATAGTTTTAGAATCAATTAAAAAACATAATATCACTCATCTACCTTTGATCCCTCGTTTTGTTTCAGAAATATTAAAATATAAAAATCTGGATAAATATGATTTAAAAAAAATTATAATGAGTAGTAGTGGTGGAGCTTCAATTTCTCCAGAATTAATAAAAAAATTTGAAGATATAACTGATTCACGTTTTTATCAAGGGTATGGCTTAACCGAAGCAGGACCTGTTACACATGCAACTCCTGTAGAAGGAAAGCCCAATTATCTTAGTCCAGGTTTCCCATATCCTGATACAGAAGCAAAAATTGTTGACCTTCAAATCGGAGAAATTGAAATGCAAAAAGATAGAGAGGGGGAACTTATTGTTAAAGGGCCTCAAATTATGAAAGGATATTGGAAATTGCCTGAAGAAAACGCAAATGCACTTCGGAAAGGTTGGTTATATACTGGAGATATAGCTAAAATCGATGAGGATGGATGGCTCTATATCTTGGGTCGTAAAAGAGAACGAATTATCTCTGATGGACACACAGTCTGGCCTATTAAAGTTGAAGAAGTTATCCTTAGTTATCCTGGCATAGAAAATGTAATTGCATTTGGTACACCTGATCCCCTTAGATGTTCTACAGACATTGTAGCTTTCATCGTAGTTGGGAAAGAATTTAATAATATTGATATAGAGGATAAAATTCTAACTTATTGTAAAGAAAAACTTCAACCATTTGAAGTGCCTTCAAAAATCAAAATAGTTCCTAATTTGCCGTTAACTCCAATGGGAAAGGTTGATAGGATCGCTGTTGAAGCTGAAATCGAAAAAAACTACAAAACTTAATTGATGAAAATTCTGAAAAAAATTAATTATTAGTGGGTAAAAGAAGGCTAGTTAAATAATTTTCAATTTCATTAATAGTATTTTCATCATATAATTTATCAAGTTCTTTATCTATATAATCTCTTAAACCCCACTTAATTATACCTGTTTCTTTGTTATAGATAATGATTTTTGATTCTTCTAAAACCTCAATATCTCTATAAAAATCATCCATCCTTTTGCCTTTTCCACTATAAAGTAAACTATAAAGTTCACCACGCTTCATATTTTGTTTTTCATGTATAATCATTGCAGCAAGGATTGGACTTTTTGGAAGGGCTCTAATATGAGACGCCATTTGATGGACTATTTCTTCTTTAATTACTTTTTTGAATGCCCCCGATACATCAGTACTTACTAAAATTGTAGGTTTATCATATTTTAAAATTTGATGTACTCTTTGATCAACTAATAAATTTACTTCATCAATACCAAAGCTAGTCTCTTCGGTAATAATTTTAATATTGTCTCTTTTTTCACCGATCTCTTGGTATTTGTTAATTTCTTCAATTTTTAAATTAATTTTTTTGAAATCTTTTATAACTGATTCAAAATCGGATCTTAGTAAAGATACTTCTTTCTCAATTTTTATTAATTTAAGTTCAAGGTCTTCTATTCTTTTTAGGTTAGTATCTTCCGAAGCTTGGAGGATTTGATCTAAACCACTCGGTTCTACTATTTTTTCTTTATCTTCTGGGTTACTCAAGAATTTCTTCACCTCTGAAGAATCAATCTCTCCTTTAGCAATCTTTTTACCCAATTCTTGGGGAACTCCTGCTGGAAGTACATAGACCTTTTTAATATCGTCTCCTAAAATTGCATAAAAATGTCCTATAGGTAGGGTTCTTATATCTTCAGCTGTAATTTTAGATTTTCCTAATTGCTCTCTAACACGTTCTACTTCGTGTCCTTCTCTTTGTCTACCTAAAATCCAGTTATTGCATTGTCTAAGAGGTGTTTTATCAATTCCTGCAATATCTTGGCTATCAATAAAAAGATAATTACCAATTGATGCGCCTTTTCTAATAAAAGTCTCTGCATAAAGTTTAACAGGTGTATTTCTTCCTTGTGGGAGATGTTCCCATGCTTCTGGTATTATTATTATTGTGTCTTGAAGTTTATTAATAACATATTCCATTGTGCTTTGAATAACTAAACTTTGTAGTTCAACACTCATTAAGGTTAGATCCATTACATTGATTCCTGGATTGAGAGTTAATTTTTTACTGAATTCGAATTTTTCTATTTGAGGTACAACGATTTTTAAATATTCTTCTAAAGCAGTATAAATATTCTCAGCTAATGTTGTAGGATTTGACTCTGATCGAAGTTGTTGTATATTTTCTAATACTTCTCTAAGACTTTTAGTATCTTTTGTAGCACGCATTATCCATGGTCTCTCAAACCTCATCTTCTCTCTTAGAACTGCTTCTAGTATGCTAGAAACATATTGCCAATCTGCGCGTTGATTAAAAAAGGGTTGAATTTCATTGTAATTATTAAATCCCCCTTCCCCTCTTTTTGTTTTAAAAGCAATAGCTTGTTTTTCAGATCGGGAGATTAATGCTTCTAATGTTGTTGTTTTTCCAGAGAGTTGAGTCATTCCAGTAATGACTGTATGATGAAGGTTCATGTAGACTTCCTCCCCTGTATCAACTTCGAAGCCTAATAGTATCTGTGTTCCAACCAAAGAGTGCACCCATAGTAAGCAGGATTAGTTCAATATTCTTTATGATATTCACTCTATTAAAAGTCTAGGTGATAAAAAAGGTTAGTTAAACTTTTTTAATCAGAGAGTTTAATTTTTGTGTTTTTTGAATCATCTATTAATTTTAAAACAAATTTTCCTAGAGGTTTAAGTTCTGCATTTTTTCTTTCGAATGATGAACCATAACTTATTAAATTCAGTTCTCTTAAGATACGAGCATTAAGTTTCAAAGTTGATAGAGGAATTCCTTGTTCTTCTGAAATATGATTAAGTAAACGTGTTAATGTACTTCCTGTTCGAGTTAAACTTGTTAAAATTAAAATCTGATTATCGTTTAGTGTTCTTAATAAAAGTCTTCGGAGATCAGCTACTCCGGCATTAGATATTGGTAGTGGGTCACACGTTACACCGCACACAATAACCAGACGTTCTTTAAAAAATTATCGGGTGATCAATCCATAATTCTTTTAGTTACTCTTTTTTTAATACTAAATCTTTATTAATTTCTATTTAAAGCGAAGCTATTAAAGTGACTCTGTCTTTGGGGTTTAAGAAAAATAGGTCAATTTGGATTTCTGGTACTGCTCTTATGGCTGCTTTAGCAGTGGTTCTTGATTATGCATTAAAATATTCTGGATTAAAAATTCAATTTCCTTGGATGCCCATGTTAAAATTTGATTTTACTGAAATACCAATTATTATGTCTTATTTCCTTTATGGTGTTTCATCAGCTGTTATTACGAGTTGTATAGTTTTCGTTGGTATGTTGATGAGAAGTTCTGATCTTATTGGGGCAATAATGAAAATAGTTGCAGAATTATCAACAATTTTCGGATTAATTGTTTTTTCATGGATTATTAATAAACTTAATAAAATTTCTTCTTTTCAGTTTATTTTAAATATTTTTATGGGTATTATTTTTAGAATAATTGCTACAAGTATAACTAATTTTTACGTTTTGCCAAATTATTATCAAATCTCTCTTGAAGTTACTTTAAGTATGTTGCCCTTAATAGCTGTTTTTAATACTTTGCAGGGCTTCATAAACTTATTTTTAGGATATGTTTTGTTTAATGCTTCTAAAAAAAGGCTTTGGGGTTTATGATTCTTTATTAAATAATCATTGCTTTTAAAACCTGTAACGATCTTATTACTTGATGGTATTGGCTAAAGAAATTGCTTATAGTTGGATTGAAGAAAATAAAAAGAAAATAATTGAAATTAGTAACAAAGCATGGGAATATGCTGAAATTGGATTAAAGGAAGAAAAAACAAGCAAGTTACTTTCTGATTACATAGAAAAACAAGGATTCAAAATCGAAAAAGGAATTGCTGACATGCCAACAGCTTTTGTTGCCTCTTGGTCAAATGGTGATAAAGGGCCTACGGTTGGTATTTTAGGTGAGCTTGATGCCCTTGCAGGTTTAAGTCAAAAAGCAGTACCTTACAAGGAACCCGTAAAAGAAGGAGCCCCCGGTCATGGATGTGGACATAATATTCATGGAACAAGTGGTATGGCTGGCGCTATTGCTTTAAAGAAAGCTATGGAAGAAGGAAAAGTTGAAGGTAAAATCAAGTTTTTTGGATGTCCCGCTGAAGAAACCCTTGTTGGAAAAGTTTGGTTAACTAGGCATGGTTACTTTAAAGATGTTGATGCAGTAATCAGTCATCATCCTGGTCAAGCAAATACAGCAGGTAGTGGAAGTGCTGTAGCCCTTAACAGTTTTAAACTTCATTTTTATGGACGTACTGCTCATGCTGGTGGTGCACCTGAAAATGGAATAAGTGCTTTAGACGCTGTCGAGTTAATGAGTGTTGGTGTAAATTATATGCGTGAACATATTATTGACAAAGCCAGAATTCATAGCATAATAGAATTTGGTGGAGGACAGCCTAATGTAGTTCCCGAATATGCTCGTGTATGGTACTATGTACGTGCCCCTGAACGTGAACAAGTTGATTTTATTTACGACTGGGTGTTACAAATCGCTGATGGTGCTGATAAAATGGCGAGAACAACCCACAAGGTTGAATTTCTTACAGGCTGTTACAATACTCTACCTAATAAAACTCTCAGTGACCAAATTGTGATTAATATGAAAGAAATAAAAGCACCAGTTTTTGAGGAAGCAGAAATAAAATTTGCAGAAGAATTGAATAAAACCATTGATCAAAGACTTAAAAGAGAAGCCCTTAAAAAATCGGAGAGACCCGGTTGGGAAGGTTTAGTTGATAAATTTTTTGATGAACGAGTATTAGATGATTATCAAGCTGGAAAAGTTGGGACTGGCAGCTCCGATGTTGCTGATGTAAGCTGGAATACTCCTACAAAAGAGTTTGGAACAGTGTGTGCAATGTTAGGAACTCCCGGTCATAGTTGGCAAATGACCGCTCAATGTGGTATGAGTATCGGACATAAAGGTTTAATTTTTGCTAGTAAAGTAATCGCAGGCACTTGCATTGATATTTTCACAAAACCTAAATTACTTAAAACAATGAAAGCTGAGTTTAAGGAAAGGCTTCAAGAAAGAAAATATAAACCACCTATCCCTCTTGACCTTAAACCACCTTTGAATCAATTCTAAATTTTTTATAATTTATCTTTTTTTGTAAATTGCTTTTTATATTTTTTCCTAATATTGCTAATAGTATCAATGTCTTTTGGACCTTTATCAGATCTAATTCGTTTAATTCTCGCAAATCTTAATGCGAAACCCGAATTGTATTTAGTACTTTTTTGGATTTCATTATAAGCAACTTCAACTATAACTTCAGGTTTTACCGTAACAGTAAAAGTATTTTCTGTTATTTTTAATGCTTGAAGCCGTTTTGTCATCCACCTAAATTCTTCATCAGTTAATCCTTTGAAGGTTTTTCCAATTATTTTATACTCTCCATCATTTAACGCAGCTAAATGATAATTACTTAACCAACCCCGTCGTCTACCTGATCCCCAATCTGCAGCAATTATTGCCAGATCTAGTGTATCTGAGGGTTTTAATTTTAACCAAGCTTTTCCTCGCGCACCAGGTGAATAAGTGCTATCAAGTCTTTTTGCTATTAATCCTTCATGGCCCTCATTTATAGCTAATTCAAAGAAACTAGCGACCTCTTTAGGGTTATCCGTTATTGTTCTTTCTGCAAGTAAATTATTATTAATTAATTTTTTTAAAAACTCCCATCTTGTTTCATAAGATTCATCAATTAATAATCTTCCATCATAAAATAACAAATCAAAGATGTGTAATTTTAATGGAATTAATTCAGCTATTGAATCGATTTCTTTAATCCTAGTAAAACGCCGCATTAGATCCTGGAAAGGTAACGGTTTACCTGTTGAACCTATCGCTGTTAATTCTCCTTCTATTATTATCCCTTTTTTTGGAAATTCATCTCTAACTAGTTTAACAATATCTGGAATGCTTTCTGTTACATCAGTTAAGCGTCTACTAAAAATTTTAACTTCGTCACCAAGTCGATGAATCTGTACTCGGGCGCCATCAAATTTATATTCAAAAACTGTTTTTCCTCCATGCTCTTTTAATATCCCTTCAGGTGTTTCAGCAATTTCTGCTAACATAGGCTTGAGTGGAACAAAGAGTTCTACTTTTACTCCTGATAGCCCTCTTTCTTTTTGTGTTAATGAAATAAGAGCTATTTCTCCAATATCTCCAGTTAACATTAATGCTCTTTTTATTTTATTTAAAGAAACACCCGAAGCAACTGAAAGAGCTTCAAGCATTAGTCCCTCATTGACACCAATACGCATTTCCCCAAAAATAATTTTTACTAAAACTTCAACTTCATAAGAGTTTGAATCACTAATTAAACTTACAAGAAGACGTTCTTTTAATCTTCTAGATTTTACCCCTTGAACATTAGCAACTTCAATTAAAGTGTTATAAACTCTTTTTATTGTTAGTGTTTCTTTAATGAGAGTGGTCTGTTTTCTTGAATTCAGAACTCTTTTCATTGAATTCCACCCTACTTCGAGGGTTCGTGAATCAAACTCAGGAAATACTTGTCCTATTAATAATAGAACTGCTGGTGCAATTTCATCTGAGTTAAGCTTGTTAAGGTAATCAGCAATTATCTTTGTTTTTTCTGTTTTTTTTGTAGTACTTTCAATAGCTTTGCATGTTTGAACTAGACTATTGAAAGATGTTTCCATTCTAATTCTATCCTAACCACTGAGTGATTTTTTTCCTTGATCTACTTTTTTTCATCCTATTTATAATTATATTAACTGTTTTTCGATTGAACGAGTGTTTATCACATAAAAAACTAATCAGCTCTTCTTCTTTTAATTCTTCTTTATTAAAGTTATAATCATGAATAATTTTTGGTTTTAAATAGATATTACGAATTTCATCAATGTTTAGAGGTAATTTTCCTTTAATTTCGTTTGGTAAATTTTCTATTTGACCATATTTTTTAATTAATTTTAATGATTTTTTCGGATCAATACCTTTAACACCCAAATTATAGTCTGTTCCGATTAGTATGCTAAGATCTATTAATTGTTCATATTTTATTTCAAGCTTTTTTAGAAAACTGGTTAAATCAATAATTTCTGGTCTTAATTTCCTTGTTTTAAGTTTACTAGGAAGCCACTCTTTTCCTTGAATAGTTATATATCTCACTAACCGTGTAGCTCCATATAGTAGGCTATCATAATCTTGACTATTACATGCCCAAACAATACCTTTTTTAGTCATATATGCTGCTTGTGCTTCTCCTTCTGAAGGTGCTTGTATCCATTTAATTCCTAATAAATCCAGAAGTTTTTTTGCATCTTCAACATTCTGGGTTGTTAATTGTCCAGTCATAACTGCTTTCGAAAAAGCTGTTTTATAATCTTTCTTTAAAAGTGCTTTTTGATAATCTTGTTTAGCTTTTTCTCTTAATTTTTTTCTTCTTAAAATCTCGTTTTCTTTTAATTTTAATGGTTTACCATCAAATACAAAAATAAAATCCATGTTGAATTCAGAAATAAGGTGAGTAGTTCTCAAAGCAAGCCCAACTAAATGGCTTGTAACGTCGCCCTCCTTATTCATGAGCGGTTTTCCATCCCCGGTTCTTATCAATGCTAAGAATTGATGTAATACGACATAGGCATCAACTGCAAAACTTTTACCACGAATATCCTCTAAACTGATAATTTTCTTTTCAATGATTGGTGTAAGGTTAACGCCCAAATAAATCCAAATGATCAAGGTTTTAGAAAGATAAATTATTTACTTAAAAATTTATTATTAAATGGTAGGCAATGGCAACAACATACAGAATTACTACTGGTGGAATAAGATATTTGTATACTTTCTTTAAATTAGACTTATAGTATTGATTAGTTAAAATTAAGCAAAGATGTAATGGGCTCAGAGTATAGCTACTAACGACTCCTGCAAATATTATTGTTACATTTGATATACTAATTTTTGTTAGAAGTGGCAACAAAATGGGGATAATTATCCCTACTCCCATTGTTGGTGTTCCTGAAATCGCTCCTACTAACATAGGGGTGAGTATCATAAGGATTATCAAAGGAAAACCAAAATCGATAATTGTAGTAAATAAATTTGCTAGAGAATTCGACATCGTTAAAAAATATCTAAAAAATAATGTAGCGAATACTGCCATAACCGTATCCCATTTGATACCATACCAGATATATTTTAATCCTAAACCTATTGAAACTTTTTTTAATAAATAAACAGTTAGAACTCCAACTAAAACACTAATCCAAACAGGAATGTTCATCAGTGTTAAAATTATTGTAATAAGTATAGGTAATGAAAGTTTTAATGATTTGATAATGTTTCTCTCTTTTTCAATAATAATTGAATTTTCTTTAATAATTTGATTCATGCTAAACCAACCAATAATCCACGATGCTATGAATAGTGGAAAGTTAATAGTAATAAATTCTCGAAGATTAAGTCCTGTAAGATTACATAAAATTAAAGTAGTTGTCGAAATTGGGCTAACCCAATACCATACGTGTCTAAACCAAATATTTACAAATGTTTTATGTTCTGGTTTTAAACTCATTCTTTCAGATTCTTCTTCTAAAAAAGGAGCTGACATTAAAGCTCCCCCTGGCATACTTAAAATACCGAATAATGCAGGAATTAAAGCAAGTAAAGCTTTACTTGTTAAAAAACTACGTAGACTTTGAATTAACTCTACCATTAAACCAGTAATTTTCAATGAATATCCCAAAACTGTAATCAATGCAACCGCAGTACATAGTTCCCAAGTTGAGCTATCTAAAACCGTTTTAGATATTGCATCAATAAATAGCGTTAAAGGTTCAC
The DNA here is from genome assembly GCA_016930055.1 of Candidatus Bathyarchaeota archaeon. GTDB lineage: Archaea > Thermoproteota > Bathyarchaeia > TCS64 > TCS64 > UBA8941. The sequence goes on from JAFGHP010000061.1 coordinate 25,321, forward strand.
CTGAAGATACTCCTATTATTATACAAGCTAAAAAAATACTTAAAGAAAAATCAACACCACGAATTCTGAGTAAAATTATAATTATAAAAGCAGTTAGTAAACCTAAAGTTTCAATCATTAAGATCAACGTATTTTGATTGATGTCTTATTTACCATTTAAATTATTACTAATTCAAAAAATTAAATGGAATAAACCTTTAAGTATGTATAAAGCAATACTAAAAGGCAATAGTAACAGTTTAATAAAAATTCCTAATAGTAGAGCGCCAAACATGAATATACCTAGTGTAAAAATTAGCCCTATCATTCCGAATATAACTAGAACCATGAGTCCTAACATTTTACATCAAATAAACTTTATACAGGTTGTTTATTGATTTTTTCTAAATAAATTATATAATCTATTTATTTTTTACTTGATGTTTAAAAAATTAAAAATATTTTTTATATAACTAATTTTTGAATTCTTCCTTCAAGTGTTTTTTTTGGTAAAGCTCCAAGTGTTTTATCACTTAATTTTCCTTCTTTAAAATATAACAAAGTCGGTATACTCATTATTCCATATTTTGAAGAAATTTTTCTATTTTGGTCAACATTTAATTTACAAAAAACTACTTCAGGATTTTCTTCAGCCAATTGTTCAATAATTGGTGTAAGAATATTACAAGGTCCACACCATGCTGCCCAACAATCTATTACTACATATTTATTTTTTTGAACAATGTCATCAAACGTTGTATCTGTTACTTCAATTGTTTTTTTTTCTACCAATATGCATCGCTATTTGCTTTTGGATAATGCGGAAGATATAAAGATATTTAAAGATGTTCAACATCTTTGAACATATGTCTCTTCGTGAATTACATTCGCTCATAAATTCTCCTGAACTCGGTGCTGATGATCTTATGAAATGTGCTTTAGGAATAAAAACAATTGAAATCGAAGCTTATTGTGTACTTTACAATTCTCAATTAAGTACAGTACAAGATGTTGCTACAAACTTAAATAGAAGTAGACCAACGACTCAAAGATTGCTTCAATCTCTAGTTGAGAAAGGCTTAGCTGTTCGAGAAGAAGAGTTGATAGGGCTTGGCGGTTATAAGTATCTGTATAAAGCTGTATCACCAGATATTTTAAAGAGTAGAATTGAAGAAATGCTTGAAAAATGGTATGAAAAAATGCTTCATGAAATAGATTTTCTTCCTAGTAAAATTGAATTGATGGGTTGTAATAAAAAAGTTAACAAGTCGTAAGATATTTTTCAATTTCCCATGAAGTAATTCTTGATCTACTTGTCACCCAATCAGTTCCAACAAACTTCATATAACTATCGAATTCTGTTCTTTTTAAATTAATTAATCTTTTAGAAATATATTCTCCAACCGCTTCTGAAATCACTTTATCTTCTTCAAAAGAGTTAATGGCTTGCTCAAGATTTTCTGGTAGTATGTCGACTCCTTCTAATTTGTGGTAAATATTTTCTTCTTCAGGATTTGATGGGTCCATTTTCTTTTTAATCCCGTTTAATCCTGCTTTTAACATAACTGTAGCTGCAAGGTAAGGATTACAACTTGGATCAGGATGTCTGTATTCAATTCTACTAATTTTTGTTTTATCTCCTGGATATAGTGGTACTCTAACTAATGCGGATCTATTTCCTAATCCCCACGTTATATATACGGGGGCTTCATAATGTGGTACAAGTCTTTTATAACTATTAACCGTTGGAGCAACTATCATGCTCATAGCTTTTGAGTGAGCAAGTATTCCTGCAATAAAGTAATATGCCATTTTACTAAGACCTGTTTTTGAATTTTTATCTCCAAACAAATTTTTACCAGTTTTCAGATCGCTAATACTCTGATGAACATGGCACCCACTCCCATTTACCCCCCAAAAAGGTTTAGGCATAAATGTTGCATTTACACCATGTTTTTGAGCTATAGTTTTTACTACTAACTTATATAAAACTGCATTATCCGCTGTTCGAAGGGCTTCATTATATCTAAAATTAATTTCTTGTTGACCTTGTGCAACTTCATGATGAATTTTTTCTAATTGGAAACCAGCTGCTTCAAGGCACATCATTGTTTCGAGTTTAATATTTTCGGTGGGATCATTAGGTGGAATAAAAAAATATCCTCCTGAACCGAATGGATAGATGTTCCCATTATTCTGAGTTATATAGAAATATTCTAATTCTGGACCTGTATTGTATCCCATATTCGATTTTTCTAATTCCTCTAAAGTTTTTTTAAGTAGACCTCTACTATCTCCTTGAAAAGCAGTACCATCTGGATTGCTAATATAACAAAACATTATTGCTAATCCAGGGGTTTCCCACATAGGTATAAGAAAAGTACTTGGATCTGGATGTGCGGTTAAATCACTATTTTCAATATTTACTAAACCCATGCTTGAACCATCAAAACCAATACCGTCTTTGAGAGCGACTGGAATTTCATATTCTGGTACAAGCATAGCTCTAGGCATACCATTTAAATCAATTATTATGAGTCTAACATATTTTATGTCACGACTTTTTATTTTTTCCATAATGGATTCAACTGCTTCTGGGTTTGTAAATTTAGAGGCCATAATGCTAATGATAGAGGGTAGACATATTTAAACCATTTCATGAAAAACATATACAAATGTATACGTTTTATTTATTTTTCTTATTTTAAAAATAATATTTTTATAAAAAATTTTTATAGGATATATATATATTTTGAATAATATTTAATCAACATTTTTATACTTTAAGTCGGTAGCATTATACAAATGTTTTCAAAAATTTGAGAACATTGTGAGGATTTAAAAATGTTTCAGCTTGATGATATTGATAAAAAAATTTTAAAAGAACTATTAAAAAATTCGAATCGTAGTCAACGTGAAATTGCTAAAGTCATTGGGGTCAGTACTGCTACGGTTATTAACCATATTCAGCGATTAGAGTCTGCTGGTGTCATTAAAGATTATACTGTAATGTTAGATTATGAAAGGCTTGGTTATGAATTAACTGTTATTACGGAGATTACAGTATCTAGTGGAAAATTAATTGAAGTCCAAAAAGCTATTGCTAAACTTCCCTATGTTTGTGGTGTTTATGATGTTACAGGGGAAATTGATAGTTTAGTAATTGCTAAATTTAAAAATCGTCAAGAATTAAGTGAATTTCCAAAAGCCCTTTTAAGTATGGAGGATATTCAGCGAACTAATACTCATGTAGTACTTAATACTGTAAAAGAAGATTTTAGAATGTCAGATAATCTAAAATAATTCTTTTTTCCTTACAGTTTTCCCTGGTAGTTTATATGTATGCTTTCCCTTATCAATAACTAACGTTCCATTACAAATTACATATGGTATACCTGAAGCAAACTTATGAGGGTCAACAAATGTTGCTTCATCTTGAACAAGTTTTGGATCAAATATAGTAATGTTAGCGAAATATCCTTCTCTTATTAGACCGATTTCTTTTAGACCAAGTTTTTGAGCTGGTGCTGAAGTCATTTTTCTGACAGCTTCTTGTAACGGAATTATTTTTTTGTCTCTTGAGTAATGTCCTAATACTCTTGGAAAAGTTCCATAAGACCTTGGATGAGGTCTGCTCTTTCCTTGGATTCCTTTAGGACTTATTGCTGAACCATCGCTTCCAACCATGCCATAAGGGTTTTTCATTACTCGAATTATGTCATCTTCAGCCATGCCAAAATTTACTGTAGGAACTTGAGTATTATTTTCTAATAAAAGATCTAAGGCTACTTCTCCTGGATCTTTTTCCTCAATTTCTGCAATTTCAGTTATTTTTTTTCCAATGTATTGTGGACTTTTTTCACAATTTACTATCATTCTGTCTTCCCATCGATCAAATCGTTTTTCATCTAACATTTTTTTTCTTATATCAGGATTTTTCAGTCTCTCTAATAATTTCTCTGCTCCTCCCTCAAGCGCCCAGTATGGTAAAACTGAAGTTAATCCTGTAGAAGAAGCAGTATATGGATACTGATCAAAAGTTACATCAATTCCTTCTTCTCTAGCTGATTCAATCATTGATAATGTTTTTTCTGTCATTCCCCAAGCTGTTTTTCCACTAGCTTTAAAATGAGCTATTTGAACCGGAGCACCACTTTTTTTCCCAATTTCAATTGCTTCTGCAACTGCTAATAAAAGTCTATCCGCTCCTTCTCCTCTTATATGCGTTGCATAAATTCCTCCTTTTTTTGCTGATACTTTTGCTAATTCTATTAATTCGCTTGTTTCAGCAAATACGCTTGGCCCATATATTAATCCAGAACTTATACCAAAAGCCCCTTCTTCTATTGAATTGTCTACAAGTTTCTTCATTTTACGTAATTCGGTATCTGATGGTGACCTGTTTTCATAACCCATAATATTTTGGCGAATGGTTCCATGACCAACAAAAGTTGCTACGTTAAAAGCTACTCCTTTTTTATCAATTTTATCGAGATATTCTTTCATCGTACTCCAATCATATTTAAATTCTTCATCAAGACCCGATCTTGCGTATTTTTCTCTGTATTCTTTCACATTTTTATTCATTGGAGCTGCTGAAGTACCACAGTTACCAATAACCTCTAAAGTGACCCCTTGATAGACTTTACTTTCAACATAATGATCGATTAGAATAGGATAATCACTGTGACTATGTATATCAATAAAACCTGGTGATACTATATGATTTTTAGCATTAATTTTTTTATTTGATTTCAATCCCTTCAATTTGCCGATACTAACAATTCTATTATCAATTATACCCACATCTGATTTAAACCATGGATTTCCAGAACCATCAATAACTAATCCATTCTCTATAATAATATCAAATATCAAGAATAGACCACTACAGATAAAACTACATTATCTAAAAAATAAAATTTTTGATTGAACTTTATTGTATTGAATCTCTAGCTAATTTATAATTTTCATAAATTGCTTTTGCTGCAGTTTTAATGTTTTGCTTTTCTTCTTCAGTTAATTTTTCCCATATATTTTTTTCAATATTTTTTCCCACAATGGTGGGTATACTTACATTAACTGGTTCAGGTATTTCTTTAAATTTGATCGAGTTTGCTATACTTATCATCTCTTTCTTATCTTGAACTATTGCTCTAATAATATCTCTAAATCCCGCTACAGGGCCATACTCCGTTGCACCAATTATATCTACAAGTTTTTTTGATACTCCCCGAACATAATCTATTATTTCATTTTTATTAATTTTTTTTCCAGTTGCTTGTAGGTAATCTTCTATTTTTTTTCCTTCAATTTTTGTTGTACTCCAAAGGGGATAGGCTGCAGAACCATGTTCTCCTCCAATAAATCCTTCAATTTTACTTACTGGTATCTTTAAATCCATACTAAGTTTCGTTCTAAATCTTAAAGTATCAGGACAATCACCAGTAGAAATAACGAAATCCGCTTTACTTACCTTCTTAAATAAAGTTGCCATTGCGTCAACAGGATTTGAAATTATTATCCACTTAGCACTTGGATTATTATTTGGCATAACTTGAGCCACATAATTAATTGTTGCAGCATTCATAACTGCAAGATCGCGCCGATCCATAACTACCCCTGGAGTCCTTGGTTTTCCAGGGCACACAACAATAATATCCGCATTACTAACTTCTTCATCTTTTTCAAATGTATATATTTTTACATCGTTTTTTAAACTAGATACAACATGTTTCAATTCTTCTCCAAACGCCCATGAAAGCCCTGGTTTAATATCAACAAGACTCAATTCATCCATTAATCCCGCATTTAAAATCGAATATGCGGTTGGTCTTCCGATTCTGCCATTACCAACAACTGCAATATGAATACCCATTTATTATTCATCAAAATCCGAGTGCCTTTCCTTATAAAAAACTTCTTAAAATATTTTTAATAGATATTAGTTATCTATGAAGTATTTTTTAATATTTATTCTCTAATTTTTTCATTAGAAATATGCTAAAATGTAAATACTTGCTAAGCAATAGCGTAGCTGGTTAGATTGCTGAATCATGAAAAATACTATTCAAAACTTGGTGCAAGTTTCAAACCTTCTATTTTAACGACTGTTGTTTTAGGAGCCTTTGAAATGGCTAAACAAGGTAAGAAATTAATTAGCTTTACTGGGGGCAGTTATGATGTTCCTTCTTTACCCATAACCGAAATTAAAAAGATCTATGAAGATGCTAGTGATCAAGATTGGGCTGATATGCTCCAGTATGGAGCAACCAGTGGAATGGGTACTTTACGTTCAGAATTATCAAAATTTATGGCTGAAGCTGGCATAAAAGCAAATCCCTCAAATGAAATTATTGTGACTACTGGAAGTCAAGAAGCAATTGATCTTGTAACTAGGGTTTTTATCGATAAAGGAGATACAATTATTGTAGGTTCTCCAACATATCTAGCGGCTTTATCATGCTTTAAACAAGTTAATCCAAAATTTGTTGATGTATCTATCGATGTAAATGGTATGAATACAGTTATTCTTGAAAAGAAGCTAAAACAAATGAAAGCTAAAGGTATGAAACCAAAATTACTCTATCTTATTCCAAGTTTTCAAAATCCAGATAGTAGTATGATGACTATTGAACGTAGAAAACATACTTTAGAACTTATTGATGAATATGATTTAATTGTTTTAGAAGATAATCCTTATGGTTATATATGCTTTGAGGGAAATATGCCGACACCTCTTGCTGGTATGGATAATTCTGATAGAATAATGTATACAAGTACGTTTAGTAAGATTGTTTCACCTGGAATGAGAATTGGCTGGATAACTGCTAATAATGAATTTATTTCTAAAATGATTGAAGCTAAAACAAATATCAGTATTTGTAATGATGGATTAAGCCAATATGCTGCATATGAATTACTTAAACGAGGAACTGTTGCTAAACAAATCCCAAAAATGATTAAAGTATATCGTAAAAAACGAGATTTAATGCTTGAAACAATGGAATCATATTTTCCCAAAAAAGCAAAATGGGATGAACCTAAAGGAGGATTATTCTTATGGGTGAAGTTCCCAAATCAATTCAATACCGATGAAGCACTTAATAATGCTATACAAAAAGGTGTTAGCTATATTCCTGGAAGCTTATTCTTCACTAAACCTATTCATAATTTTATGCGGTTAAACTATAGTTTACCAAGTGAACAAGAAATAATTGAAGGAATACAGATTTTAGGACGATGTTTGAAAGAAATGGTCTAATATATACATTTTTTTAAAGTTATGTTTTTAATATTTAGGGTATTATACTGAAATCTTCTTTTAATGTGTTCAATACTAAATGTGTTTTTGTTCTTTCGACATAAGGAATTGTAAGAACTTTTTTAGTGAAATCGCTTAAATCTTTTCTTGTCTTAAATTTAGCAATAATGATGATATCCGAATCTCCAGTAATGTTGTAAACACCACAAGCTTGTTTCATTTTTGAAATTTCTTGTCCTGTATCCAACATTTTTCCTTCAGATACTATTACCTCAGTAATAGCTGTTAACTCATATCCAAGTTTCTCATAATCAAGAAGTGCTGAATACCGTCTTACTATTCCAGAATCTTCAAGTTCTTTTATTCGAGAAGCAACAGTACCAGAAGAAACTCCAATTCTACGAGCGACTTCCCTTATTGATTGACGACTATCTCTTAGATACTCTTCTAATACCCTTACAGAAGTATCATCTGACATTTTAATACACTACTCATTTGAACATTATACAGCTATATATTTTTTCATTTGTAAAATATAAATTTAAGAAAAATAAATTAAATTAATGAATTTTGTAATACTTTATCACAAAATTGTTATAAAAAGAATAAGAAAAAAAGGTTAGTATTCTACAGGAACTTGTTGCATTAATTGGAATAATCTTAAGAAGCTTTTACTATATCGCATTATTGCATTCATGTTACCCTTGAATGTAATTTGTCTAGTCATAATTGCGTTACCGCCATCAATTTCACCTTTATTTACTTTAACCCAGTTTTCATAGGGTCCTTCCAGAGTGAAATCAGTTTTTTCACCTTCAGCGAGGAGTCTTAATTCTTCAATTTTACCTCCCTTAAATTTGACATAAACAGCAGGGAGTTCAGGATTATCTGTTACTTTAAATGTAAAAGATGCGTCAAATGTTCTTGCTTTAATACTGAATTCATTGTCGGCATTAGCAATTTCTTGAACCTTTTTCCAATAATCTAATCCTAAGTATTTCACTTCAATACACCTTAACTGGTCGAATATTTGGTTTCTTATCTTTTAAATAGATTGCTATTTCATTTATAAAATTCCTTAATATAATTGATTAATAACAATGGTTTTAAAATTTTTTTTAAAATAAATTTCAGTTATTTTTATAATTTTTATTATAAAATTATTAATTAAGTATTATTCTTTTCCCCAAACTTAAATAAGCTTGATTGTATTTTTTCATGAATCACTATCGAGATGATTAATATGAATACTAAAGAATCACTTGATGCTATTCTTAACCCGAAAAGCGTTGCGGTTATTGGTGCTAGCAGTGATCCAATGAAATGGGGATATATGCTGCTAAATGCCATAAAAGTTGGTGGATTTGAAGGTCAAATTTATCCTATTAATGTTAGAGCTGCTGAAATAAATGATATACTTGGCTACCCAGTTTATGCAAGTGTAAGAGATGTTCCTGGTCCTATTGACTCAGCTGTTATCGTCGTACCAGCGAGATTTGTTCCTGGAGTATTCGATGATATGGTAGCTAAGGGAGTAAAAGGTGCTGTTGTAATTACTAGTGGTTTTAGTGAAACTGGAGAAGAAGGAGCTAAAGCTATTGCTGAGGTAAAAGAAAAAGCAGCAGGCAAACTCCGTTTTGTTGGTCCTAATTGCATGGGTGTAACAAGTAGTCAAGCAAAATATAGTGCTCTAATGGTTCCATTCCTTGCAGAAAAAGGAGAGGTAGCTTTTATAAGCCAAAGTGGAGGATACGGACTTCAACTTTATCTCCGTGCCAATGCATTAGGAGTTGGAATAAATAAATTTGTAAGTAGTGGTAACGAAACCGATCTTAAGGGTTGGGAATACTGCGAATACTTAGCAGATGATCCAACTACAAAAGTAATTTGTATGTACATTGAAGGCCTTAAAGAAGGTAGAAAATGGTACGAAGCAGTAAAAGAGATTACTAAAAAGAAACCATTAGTTGCTATCAAAGTTGGAGTAACTGAAGCAGGTAGCAAAGCTGCAGCTAGTCATACTGGTTCTATTGCTGGCAGCGATAAAGTGTATGATGCAGCATTCAAACAAGCTGGAGTAGTCCGTGCAGGTGATGCTGCAGAGATGTTTGATTATGTAAAAGGGCTGCTTTACTGTAACTTACCAAATGGAAATAATATTGGAATCGTAAGCAACTCTGGTGGTGTTGCAGTTGAAACCGCTGATCGACTTATACAAAATGATCTCAAAGTACCCACATTAAGCGAAGCTGCTCAAGAACAGATTAAAAAAGTAATTCCTGCTTTTGGGAACCCTAAGAACCCTGTTGACTTAACTGCAAATCTTGATATGAATGGTTTCCTAAACGCTCCTGACATAGTTCTTAAACAACCTGAAATCGATGGTTTGGTAACTATTGGTCTAGGTACAGCTATAGTCAAAACTATGTTCCCAGATGTCGACCAGGAAAGTTTGACTGGATTACTCGATATGATAAATACCCAACTAGTTAATACCTATCAAAAATATGGTAAACCCGTTATAGTAATTGATCCTGCTGCCGATGTTGAACCAGAATCCGCAAAAATTCTTGAATCAAAACGAATACCTGTATATACGACTCCTGCGAGAGCAGCTGATGTGATGGGTGTTCTCTATCGCAGAAAATTATACTTGGATAAAGTAAATGCTTAAAATCTTTTTTTATTTAATTGCAACAAATAATGTAATCAACTCATCATTTCTTATGGGGAGATTATTTGTATCATTTTTCCATTTTATTAATTCTAAAACACCAAATTCTAATCCCTTTTGAGATATTGGTCTAAACATGCTCCATAATTTTTTTTGAGCAATTTCAATAAATTCATCAGCCATTTGGTATCTTTCAATTTCATAATGGATTGCTTTGAAACTTCTAAATCCTGCTTTTTCAAATAAATTTTTTAACTCATTATCACTTGGATAAGCTTTCAACTGTCCTTCTAAAATTTCTGGGAAAAATTTGAAAACTGTCTTAATTTTTAATTGATCGTGACTGATTGTATGTATAATTTTTATACCATTAGTTTTTAGTACTCTATAAAGCTCTTTAGCACTTTGTTGTCTACCTGAAATATGATGCCACACTTGTGCAGCATATATTGTGTCAAATATTGAATCTTTAAAGGGCATCCATTCACTCACCGCTCTTACAAAATGTATCTGTGAATTCTTTTTCATTGCTTGATCCAGCATCCCTGAAACAGGATCAAATCCTATAACTGTTGAATTAGTAACTTCATTTATTCCAATACCATAATTTCCAGTTCCACAACCCATGTCAGCAATAATTGATTTGTCTGTAATTTTTGCTATTTTAACTGCTTCATTTGCCCAAAAAAGAATATCTTCACTTATTCTTCCTTTATCGTATTCTTGACTAATTTTATTAAATTCATTACTAGAATCTTTCGACATATAATTCATCAAGACCTCTATAATCTAAAATCAGAATCTCCCATAATCATTAGATAAGCTTTATTTAATTTACTTATATTGTGAAACTATGAAAGATTATGCTGTTAGAGGATTAATCACTTGGTTATATTATAAAGATCTATCTGGTGCACAACGTTTCTATGAGGATGTCATGGGTTTTGAAATGGTGGTTGATCAAGGTTGGAGTAAGATATACAAAGTTCTTGAAGGAGGTTATATAGGCTTAGTTGATGAGTCTAAAGGATATCATAGAGCTTCTGAAAAGAAGCCTGTAATTATTTGTTTAAATGTAAAGGATGCTGATGCATGGTATGAGAAATTAATCTTTAAAGGATTAAAAATTGAAAAGAAGCCTTCTGAATCTATAAGATTAAAAATAAAAGTTTTCATGTTGAAAGATCCTGAAGGTTATGTTATTGAAATCCAACAGAGTCTTCTAGGAGCATTAAGTATCTAATAAACTTCATTTTAAAGTCTAGAAACAATAATTGTTCCTAAACGTTATTTCTCTTGAATTTAATTAGTTTTTGGTCCTTTATGAGTTATGAATTTTTTTATTGAAACTTAATTGAAAACGTTTTTTAGATCTAGCAAAGAACCCTTAGCAACAATGATGCTTGTTCCATCTTCTGGATTAATTTCATATAATGTTACTTCTTTTAATGGTGTTTTTTTAACGTTATAGTAACTTTCATATGCAGTAAATTCAAAGTCAACATTTTCATATGCCATATTACCATTCTTTGTGGTTCTAAATCCTCCAATTGGATCAAATATGCTCACCAAATTAGTTCCTGCTTTTAGCATAATTATTGGATGTTGGTTACCGTTTTCTAGAGATATTATACCAACATACATCTGATACATCTTTTTTAAAGTATATTTCATGTAAACATAATTCATTGCATATTCCGCTAGAATATGGTCTTCTCCGTCACCCTGTTTTTTTAATACAGTAAATTCTGGTGTTTGAATATAATTCTCTATAAAACCCATTTCAAATTCATTTACTATTTCTCTATCTTTGTACAGAAATGTATCAATACTAACAATTTGTGGGAAATAATTATCCTGAATCTTAACAATATTGTTATTTAGCCAGTCGTATATTCTACCAAGATTATACCACTCATCTAAACTATAATTTGTAATGCTGCTTGTGGTAGCATTTACTTTATTCATTTCCACTTCAGTTAAAGTTCTTTGAAACGATTTAATGAAAACAGAATATGAATCAAGTGTATTTTGAAAACTGGCTATATTTGATGATAAGTCGGTTAAATAGTCAAGTGATTCATTATAATCTGAACCAAGTTTTCTGATATCGTTAGATAATTGCATATAATTATTTTCGAGGGAAGAAAATTCTTCTGTTAAAGTATTGTACATAACATCTAAATCATTTTTCTCGTGTAATATATTCTGAAATGATACAGATAAAGAAAGATACTGTTGATCCAAGCTTTCTTTTTGGTCATCTAATAATTGATATTGAATCTTTAAACTCTCAATTTGAGGATTATAGTATTCTCCTGACCACCAATATACTGCTCCCCCACCAATCGATGCTCCTAAAACAAAAATAAGTATTAATAAACCAGTTACTTTAGGATCCAATTTCTATCCCCTTTTTCCTACCAATATTTTTTATTGAGTTTTAATTAGATAAAGAGATTATGAATTAGTAATATTTAATTA
>JAFGHP010000062.1 GCA_016930055.1 Candidatus Bathyarchaeota archaeon
AGAAGCGTTATTAATTCAATTTGTAATGAATTCATTTAAAGAATTTACATTTGACCCTAATAAAATTGAAAAAAAGATTACATCATTTATAGATCAAAACATTAAAGAAGCTAAACTTAATGGAGCTCTTGTTTCTATAAGCGGAGGAATCGATTCTGCAGTAGCTGCTGCTTTAACTGTGAAAGCAATTGGTTCTTCAAAAGTGTTGGGGATTACTCTCCCTGAAAGTGATGTCACACCAAAAGAAGATGTAGAAGATGTGATATCATTATGTAATATGTTAAATCTCACATGTGAGCAGATTAACATCACACCAATATTACATGTGATTAAAAATAATTTAAAAAATTTTGATTCAAACGATAAAATTGCTTTTGGTAATGTTAAAGCAAGATTACGTATGGTTATAAGTTATTATTATGCAAATTTAACAAATAAAATGGTAATTGGCACAAGTAATAAAACTGAACTTTACTTGGGATATTTCACTAAATATGGAGATGGAGGTGTTGATATAATGCCTTTAGCAGATTTATATAAAAATCAAATTAAACAAATGGCAGTTTACCTTAATTTACCTGATAGAATAATTAATAAACAACCTTCTGCAAGGTTATGGGTTAATCAAAGTACTGAAAAAGAATTAGGTGTTGAGTATGATTTTTTGGATTTAATTGTATTTTATTACTTGAAAGGTTTTTCGAACAATGAAATTGCTAAGAAGATTAACCTTAATATTGAAACTGTTAATCGTATAGTTCAAAGAATAAAAAATAATGAACATAAACGTAGACTTCCATTAATTTTAAGACTAAGTGATTAGATACTCATATGAAACAACATTAGAGGTTAAGATTGTGGGTCGAAGAAGGAAAAAAGAAGAAAAGATTATTCGAAGGAGTTTACCAGAGTTTTACCTCTGCCCAAATTGTGCAAAAAACACAGTAAAAGTAACTTTGGATAAAAAAAACAATATAGCAATTATTAGATGTAGTAGTTGTGGTTTGAAGGATAGAGTAATAATTCAACCTCAAACTGCTGAAGTTGATGCATACAGTCAATTTGTTGACCAATATTATGGCACTGAAAAAATAGAAGGAAAAAAAATTGTCTAATCATATTGAACAGTATATAAAACAAAAAATAAATGAACAGGGTTGTATTCATATGACCCTTTTAGATCCTGAAAAATTTTTAGATCTTGATTACGTAACAGTAGCAAAAGATGCAGAAGAAGCAGGTACAGCTGCCATAATGGTTGGTGGATCAACAATTGCTTCAAACAGTGAGTTAGATGATGTTGTAAAAAAAATTAAAGTTGCAGTAAAAATACCTGTTATTCTATTTCCTAATAATTTGACTGGGGTAAGTAAATATGCTGATGCAATATGGTTTATGAGCCTATTAAATTCGTCAAATCCATATTACATAATTGATGCACAAGCATTAGCAGCTTTCACTATTAGAAAAAATAATCTTGAAACATTACCAATGGGATACATTATCATTGGTAATGGAGGTACAGCAGGTTACGTAGGTAATGCTCGTGGAATACCACTTGATAAGCCAGAACTTGCTTTAGCATATAGTTTAGCTGCAGAGTTTTTGGGCATGAGATACATTTACCTTGAAGCAGGTTCAGGCGTTAAAGAACCAGTGCCGACTTCTATGATTAGTTATGTTAGAAAACATATTACTGGAACTCTTATTGTGGGAGGTGCAATACGGAGCCCAGAAACTGCAAGAAAAGCTAAAGAGGCTGGAGCACATATTATTGTTACTGGAAACCTAGTTGAAAAAGGGAGAGTTAAAGAAAAATTAAGTGAATTAATTGATTCAATAAAATCATAAGCCTATAAACTATTATTCTCCTAAATCTATTCTTGATTGAATTGAACCATCTTCGAATGACTGAGAATTACAAAAAATATTTCTTAAGTTTAGAGGTAGAATTAGATAAATTATATGAAATTTCTAAAACTGCAAAACTACAAGGGTTAGATGTATCAAATTTTCCTGAACCTGAAATAACACATGACATTGCCGAAAGAGTAGAAATGATGATCGGACCAAAAGGGCTAAGTCAACGAATGAGAGAATTGGAACAACTTGATCGTCGTGAAATTGCATTTAAAATAGCTGAAGAAATAACTCATGGAAGATTTGGTTCAATGGATAAGGTCAAAGCAGCTGATCAAGCAGTAAGAACTGGATTAGCTATTATGACGGAGGGCGTAACTATTGCTCCTATAGAAGGGATACCTAAAATCGTCATAAAACAAAATCCAGATAGAAGCCAATTTTTAAGTGTATATTTTGCAGGACCAATAAGACCTGCTGGAGGAACAGCTCAAGCTCTTACACTGGTTCTTGCTGATCATGTTAGAAGATTATTAGGTTTAGAAAAATGGCAACCAAGTGAAGAAACTGTTCAACGTTTCATTGAAGAAGTTAGGGTTTATGAAAGAAACGTTAGACGTTTCCAGTATCATGTAACAGATGAAGACCTTGAATTTGCTATGAGACAAATGCCTGTTGAACCTACTGGAGTTAGTACAGATCAATTTGAAGTAAGTAATTATAGAGATATACCTAGTATTGAAACAAATAGACTCAGAGGAGGAGCCCTCATAGTTGTTGTTGATGGAGTGGTTGGTCGAGCAAGGAAACTATATGGTAATTGTGAAAAACTCGGGGTTTCTGGTTGGGATTGGCTAAACAGAATGGGTAAAAAAAAGTTAAATGAAGATAACGAAGAAATCCCAACAGCAGCTTTTATGGATGAAATAATTGTAGGTCGACCAGTATTTAGTTTTCCAGGAGCAGTTGGTGGATTTCGTTTACGATATGGTAGAGCACGAAATACAGGTTTAGCAGCAGTTGGTGTACATCCTGCAACAATGATTATTCTAAATAAATTTTTGACAACAGGAGTTCAAATGAGGACAGAGCTTCCAGGAAAATCTGCTGCAAGTTGTCCAGTTGATGGAATAGAACCTCCCATAGTTAAACTCAAAGACGGTTCAGTAATACGTATCGAATCAGAAGAAGAAGCTGAATTAAAATTACCATTAATTGAAAAAATTCTTTTTTTAGGAGACTATTTGAGTAATGCTGGAGATTTTATTCAAAACAACAAACCATTACTACCATCAGGTTATGACGAAAATCAATGGTTATTCGATTTAGATTCATCATATATCAAATATGGTTCAGAAGCAGCAATAAAATTAACTGGTTTACTAAAAGAACGTATAGAGTATTTAAGAACAAGCTCAATTAATTATCCAACACCTTCAGAATCAATAGCATTAACTAAAATTGATGTACCGCTTCATCCTAGATACAATTATAACTGGTCAGCATTAACAAAAGAAGAGATCATTCAATTTAGGACAGATATTTTAAATGAATGGCAAGAAAGCAAAAGAAAAATTAATAATAAACCAAAATTAAAAACAGTATTAGAAAAAATTTTAATACCTCATAAAATTGTTGAAAATTATATTGATTTCGAAGAGGAATCAATTGTTTTGGAAAAATGTTTACTCTTAACTAAACCATATATTGAAGTAAAAGGCGAGAATACTTTAGAGATTATTAATAATATTGCTGGATTCAAAATTTTAGAAAAAGCACCAGTATTCGTTGGTGCACGTATGGGAAGACCTGAAAAAGCAAAAG
>JAFGHP010000063.1 GCA_016930055.1 Candidatus Bathyarchaeota archaeon
ATGGACTGGGAGGGATTTGAACCCCCGACTTCCGCCATGCCAAGGCGGCGATCATACCACTGATCTACCAGCCCAGCCAACACCAGATACAAAGCAGCAATCGTTTAAACCTTGCTCTCTTTGTCTAATAGATCTTCTAAATTAATAAGCTCATATATCTATGGATTTATTATTAGGGGAATCTGTTGTTTCCTAAAAATATACGTGTAAGTATCGGTACAGTTGCTGCATTAGGTTTAAAAAATATTCTTACAGATGTTGAATCAACAACAGCATATTTTATGACTTTTACTAATTCTCGATGTATAGCTAACTGTTCTTTTTGTTCTCAAGCGAGAGATAGCGCAGCTGAAAAAGATAATCTTTCAAGAGTAATGTGGCCAAAATATGCTTTGGATGATGTTTTAAATATTTTTAGATTAGGTCATGGTAAATCAATTCAAAGAATATGTATTCAAGTAATCAATTATCCAGGATTCATAAATGATGTGGAATATCTTGTTAGAAACTTTAAGGATAATACTTCGATTCCGATATCTGTTGATTCATGTCCTTTGAAAAAAGCTGATTATAAAAGACTTAAAGAGGCAGGTGTCGAAATGGTTGGTATCCCTTTAGATGCTGCAACTCCGGAAATTTTTGAGAAAGTGAAAGGAAAAATGGTAGCAGGACCCTACAGGTGGGAAGGGCATATGCAAGCAATTGAAGATGCTTTAAAAATTTTTGGTTCAGAAAACATTTTAACGAATCTAATAGTTGGTTTAGGTGAAACTGAAGAAGAAGCAAGTCAATTAATGCAATCCTTGAATAATAAAGGAGTAAAAATTGCTTTATTCGCTTTTACACCGTTACCTAATACTCCTTTACAAAACGAAAATCCACCAATATTAATTTCTTACAGGCGAGTTCAACTTGCTAGATATTTAATTACGAATAATATTCTAAATATTTCCGACATGATTTTTAATGGTAAAGGTATCTTAAAACATTTAAATACAAATAAATCACTAAAACTCCTAATTGGTGATGGAGAAGCTTTCATGACAACTGGATGTCCTGGTTGTAATAGGCCATATTATAATGAAAGACCAAGAGGTCCTTTGTATAATTATCCTAGAAGGTTAACTTCCGAAGAATTATTCATGGAGATTAAGAATTTGGAGCGAGTATTAAATGACTGATAAATGGCGTTTAATTGATATGAGAATTGAAAATGCAGCCACTCAGATGGCAATAGATGAAGCAATAGCTGCTGCACGGACTACTGAAAATAACCCTAACACATTGAGATTATATAGGTGGAATCCTTCAGCAGTATCAGTTGGTTATTTTCAGAGTATAATGAATGAGGTTGATACAGAAGCTTGTAAAAAATATGGTGTTGATGTTGTTAGAAGAATAACTGGTGGGGGCGCCGTATTTCATGATTATAATGGAGAAATAACTTATAGCTTAGTTGCTCCAGATGATGATCCTAAGATTCCTGAAGATATCATTTCTTCATATAGGTTAATCTGTGATTGTATCATTCAGGGACTTAAGGATCTAGGCATAGATTCAGAATTTAAACCAATAAATGATATTATAGCTGGTGGGAAAAAAATTTCAGGAAACGCTCAAACTAGGAGGTATGGAGTAATTCTTCAACATGGTACAATTCTTGTTGATTGTGATGTTAAGAAAATTTTTTCAGTATTAAAAGTATCTGGTGTAAAAATAAGTGATAAAGCAATTAAATCTGCGGAAGAACGTGTTACAAGCCTTAAAAAAATAATTGGAAGTGATTTAACTTTTGATGAAGTTAAGTATGCTTTAATCAAAGGTTTCGAAAATGTCCTTAATATGAAATTACTAAATGGGGATTTAACAAACTATGAAAACGAACTTAAAGAAAAATATTTGGAAAAATACAGATCACCAGAATGGGTTTATCAGAGATGACTAAAAATGAAACGTGTCGAATTTAAAATCCCAGAAGGAAAACTAATTGCAGCAGAAGTTATTGAAGTAGATGGAACCTTAATTTCTGTAAAAATAACGGGAGACTTCTTTATGCATCCTGAATCTTCAATAAATGATTTAGAAAATACTTTAAAAGGACAAAAAATTACAGATTTGGATGAAACCATAAATACCTTTTTTAAAAATTCCAAAATTCAACTCATCGGATTATCTCCTAAAGATATAATTCATGTTATAAAATTGAGTTTAAGTAACTGATTTTATAAGATTTTTTTCAAGGCTTGCTGGTGTAGCACAGCATCCTTCCAAATGAAGGATTTTGTATCCCTTATCTTTAACATATTCAACAGTGCTTTTGGATGGCATTGTCATTCTAGTTATGCCCTGATTTATGGTTTCTTTCTCAAAGATTGATTTTCCTTTTTTAGTTCTCATGCAACCAATTGAAAGTTCTATGTTTGGATCTATTTTTTTTGTAAAACTGATTATTTTTAGTATGTCTTCCTTTAAAGGTGGGGTAACGTTTTGCATTTCTGTTCCTTCAGTGGGAATTAGGCTAATGAATACTATGGTTTCAGGATTAATTGATGTAGCAATTTTTACTGCTTCATATTCACCTAGTATTTTACCGTAATCTAAACCAATACAGATATGCGGAATTACATTTTTTGCACCAGAATCTCTTAAATTTTGAAGTGTATTCAAATAATCTTTTACTGAATTTTTTAATCCATATACATTTAAAATAGTTTTATTGTCGCCTACAACATCAACAGAAATGTAATCGACTTTAGAGTTTACTATTTTTTCTGCTTCTACTTGATTAATTAAGCCAGTGTGTAGATTTAGTAACAAGTTTGTGTTTTCTTTAATCCATAATATTGAGGGAAAAAATTTTTCTAAAGGCACTTTCCCTTGAGGAGTACATCCTCCACTTATGAGCATACCAAGACCCCCTTTTTTTTCTAAATTCAAAGCAAAGGCCTTTAATTTTTCAGGTGTATCAACATTAGGCATTTGTTTAAGATAATGTCCCATACAATGTCTACAATTAAGCATACATTTGTCTCCCGTGATTGAAACGCTGGGAAATTTTGGTAAAGGATAATAAAAACGAATAATAGAGTTTTTAGTAATTGACAGATTTTATCCCACCCTAAATAATATACCTATGTTAATAACTTCTTTAAATCATCCTTATAAAGAAGAGAACAAGTTTTAAAATAATGCTAATAGAAGACTTTTTTTCTGCTCAAGGTCATCCAAACATTCAAGGTACTCATAAAACAACTATTATGACCACTAAGGAACAAAAATTAACTTTAAAAGGAGACTGTATAATAGCTGTTAAAGCTAACAAAGGGCTTGTGGATCTAAAAAAAGAAGTAAAATTGGCTGCAAAAAATAGCGATTCAATTATTAAAGTAATTTTAAGCATAGAAGATGAAGTAGTTGAAATTTCTGGTCACGGAGACCCTAATTTAACTTACGAACATCCACATGATATAGTTATTAGAAAAAGCTCATTTATTTGTCCACGAACTTTAATGATTAAAGCAGATAAAGCTTCTATTGATCTACCTAGAAAATTTGTTTCTAAAATGAAGAATCCTGAATCATTAATGAAAATCCTTATCAGAGTAACTGTTAATACATACTAAAAATGTTAAAAAAAGCCTTTTATTCTATATTACTAGATTTAAATCTGTTTATTTTTTAGCACAAATATTTTAATTAGGAATCCACCACCTAATCGAAGACGGTTGATAGGTTTAAGGGGGGAATGAAGAAGATGATGACATTCATAATTGTAAGGAGTCTTTTATGGATGTTTTTTTATAATTCTATTCATTCTATCTTAGAACCCGTTAATAATCGTGTGGTGTTCCTGAATGATAAAAAACCTTAGCTCAAATGATTTAAATGAACTATCAAAAAAAATTCGATGTGACATTTTACGAATGATATGTGAAGCTGGTTCAGGCCATCCTGGTGGATCCTTATCCGCAATCGATATTTTACTTGTTCTATATTTCAATGTAATGAATCACGACCCCAAAAACCCTGAATGGGTTGATAGAGACAGATTTATACTCAGTAAAGGTCATGCAGCACCAGCATTATATACAGTATTAGCAGAATGTGGATATTTTTCGAAAAACCATCTATTAACTTTAAGAAAAATAGGAACTATTCTTCAAGGGCACCCTGATAAAAGAGTAACTCCCGGAATTGAAGTATCTTCAGGAAGTCTAGGCAATGGGTTATCAATCTCAGCTGGTCTAGCATTAGCTGCAAAAATTGATAAAAAGAAGCACCACATTTTCTGCCTTTTAGGCGATGGTGAATGCGATGAAGGAACAGTCTGGGAAGGCGCGATGCTTGCTCCCCATTATAAATTAAATAATCTTACAGCAATAATTGATAGAAATGGCTTACAGATTGACGGTAGAACTGAAACAGTTATGAGGCTTGAACCTTTAGCTGATAAATGGAAGGCTTTTAACTGGAATGTAATAAAAGTTGATGGACACAATTACGATGCTTTGTATAACGCTTTCGAAGAAAGTAGAAATGAAAAAGATAAACCTAGTGTAATCATAGCTTCTACAATTAAGGGTAGAGGGGTGTCCTTCATGGAAGGTGTAAAAGAATTCCATGGTAAACCTCCAAATAAATTGGAACTTGAACAAGCTCTAAAGGAGTTGGAGGCTTAATTATGAGTTTGAAAGCAACCCGTGATGCTTATGGTGAATGGTTAAAAGATGCAGGTAAAATAAATAAAGATCTTGTAGTTATTGATGCTGATCTCTCCGAATCAACAAAGACGAATGTTTTTGCTAAAGAATTTCCTGAACGTTTTTTTGATGTTGGTAGTGCAGAACAAAATTTAATCAATTTATCCTCTGGACTAGCTCTAGGTGGAAAAAAAGTATTTGCCAGCTCTTTCGCTATATTCGAGACTGGAAGAGCTTGGGATCAGATACGTAATATTGTTGCTCATGATGAGTTAAATGTTATTCTAGTTGCTACACATGCGGGATTATCTTGTGCTGCTGATGGGGCTTCGCATCAAGCATTAGAAGATATAGCTTTAATGAGGGTTATACCTAACATGAGGGTAATTGTACCCTGCGACGCTGAAGAAACAAAAAACGCTTTAGATGCTCTCTTATCCCTTAAAGGACCTGCTTATATGCGATTGAGAAGAGAAAAAGAGCCAATAATAGATAAAAAATATAAATTTCAAATTGGCAATGCAGAGATTCTAAGTGATGGTAGTGATATAGCATTAATAGCTACAGGTATGATGGTTAGTTATTCATTATTAGCTGCTGATATCTTGAAAAAGAAAGGAGTTGACGCATCCGTTATTAATGTTCATACAATTAAACCGCTTGATTCTCAAATGCTATGCCGTGTTGCTAAGAATACTGGTATGTTAGTGACAGTTGAGGAGCATTCAATTTATGGAGGATTAGGTAGTGCAGTAAGTGAAGCCCTATCAGAATGTTATCCTGTACCAATCCATAAAATCGGATTAAAAGATACATATGGCCAATCAGCACGTTCTTTTGAACCACTTTTAAAAGAATATGGTTTAACTCCTAACCAAATTGCTGAATCATCCGAAAAATATATCAAAAAAATGAAGAGATAAGATACTAAGTGATGTTGTATGGAGTTTTTTATAGATACTGCTGAGATAACTCAGATAAGAAAATATTGGAATATGGGAATTATTGATGGCGTTACAACTAATCCTACTTTAATCGCTAGATCTGGTAGAGATTTTAAGCAAGTTGTTGCAGAGATTGCAGAAGTAGTGAAAGGACCTATAAGTGTTGAAGCTGTAAGTAGTGAAGCCTCTGAATTAATATCTGAAGCTAAAGAGATTGTAAAATTTAGTGAACATATTGTAGTAAAAATTCCTATGACCGCTGAAGGACTAAAAGCTGTAAAAGAACTAAGTAAAATTGGTATAAAAACTAATGTTACTCTAGTTTTTTCCTCCAGTCAGGCTTTACTCGCTGCAAAAGCTGGAGCAACATATGTAAGTATATTTGTAGGAAGATTAGATGACAGAGGTCATGAGGGGATGGAAACAGTATATGAAATCAAGCAAATCTACGAAAACTATGATTTTCCTTCAAAATTGATTGTCGCTAGTATAAGGCATCCCCGTCACGTTATAGAAGCAGCAGTAGCAGGTGCGGATGTTGCTACTATTCCCCCGGATACACTCGAAAAAATGTTAAGTCACCCCCTGACTGATGACGGCTTAAGGCTTTTTGCTAATGATTGGGAGAAAGTTAAAAAAAGGTAAATTTTTCTCTATTTTTAGGAAGGTAGATTAACTACTTTTAATAATTTAAAATTAGTATTGATCTCCAAAAAAATCATGACAATTTTATTCATAACATTACTAATTATACCTAATGTTTCAGCTTCTTCAAAACTACATTATAAATATACTATGAGTTATATCTTTGAAAATAAAGGCTCTAAGCCTTTAAATTTAACAAAAGAAGACGTTTCAGTTCCTATCTTTCATCAGAATGAAAACCAGTTATCTAAAATTACTTCTTCAACTAATAAATTAACTGAAGAATATACTGATGCTGATAACAATCGTTGGCTTATTGTAGATGTACCCTTTCTTTTAAATCCTGGGCAGAAAATTAGTTTTTCAGTTACTTATGAAATAGAATCCTTTGATAAAATTAAACCAAATTTCAATTTAACTAATGCTGAAGGTGTTGAAGAGGTACCTCTTTCTCTTATTAATGAGTTTTGTATACCTACATCAAGTTTTATGTCAAATGATAGTAAAATTCTATCGAAAGCTCTGAGTATTACACAAAATTATCCAACAGTATTAGGTAAAGTAATGAGTCTAATTGAGTGGTTTAATTCTAATATAAAATATGAAACAAATGAAGTTCCAAGATATGCTTCTGATACCTTCAAATATCTTAAAGGAGATTGTGATGATCAAGCAATATTATTAATCAGCATGTTGAGAGGACTCGGCATTCCTTCTTACATGGAAGTTGGAATATATTTTAATCCTGGATATTATCAAACCGAAAAAAGTTGGGAAGCCCACCTCACTTTAGAGGCTAGTGGTTTAGGATGGCATGGTTGGGCTATGGTCTATATTCCTCCATGGGGATGGGTCCCAGTAGATCTTACCTTAATAAAAAACTCTGATCCATTAATTATGTTGAATGAAGCACCTGAATATTCTAATAAAATATTCACATGTTTTAATGTATCAAAACAAGAATATGTAAAAGAAAGTTGGGAAACTCGTGAACGCGTGATAAAATCAACTTTATATGTGAGTGCTAAAGATGAAGCAACTCAAATCTGGACACTACCAATATATAATCCAAATATACAATTCCTTGGAATAAGCATCAGTGTTTTAATTCTTATCATGTTTTTAATTGAAAGAAAAAGACAACAATACCCTCTATGATTTATTTAAACTATGGTTTAGAGACTATTTAATAATAAAATATATTTCACTTTTTTAATATTTTACTTATTTTCGTCTTGATAATGGAATAGTTGGAACACAGCTTCTTAATCTTTCAAGAGCTTTTCTTTTTTCTTCATTTTTAATATCTGCTGATGTTAACCCTGTTTTTAATATATCAAAAGCTTCATCCATGGCTTTTCTGTTAACAGGATATGGAACGCCATCTTTTCCACCAAATGCGAAATTAAAGCGTACTGGGTCCTCCCAACTAGCTTTTTCACCGTATATTAATTCAGCAATTAGACTTAATCCACGTATAGTAGACGGACCTACACCCTTGAAAGCTACTAGTTCTTCATAATTATTTGGTTGAAACTCGTATAGAGCTCTCAAAGTATCCCAATTAACCGTCCTTGGCATTATGAGAGTTTGATTATTTCTAGATTTTATCCAACTATCTAACCTAAATTGACCTAGAGGCGCAGGTTTAATTATGTTTTTTCGGATTTTATTTGGGTTTTCTCTAATAATATCTACGCAAGCTTTTCTATTCTCATCACTTATTTTGTCAGTCATATCTAAAACATTATCAAGATGAGTGTTACAAAGTATTTCACTATGAGGTTCATTAACAAATTCCTTATGTTCTAAAGACCAATGATATCTACGTGCATCTGCTTTTTCAGTGTTTATTCCTTGTTGTACAACTATCCAATTTCCTTTCTCATCAAAAATAAATGAATGATGATATAACTTATATCCATCTTGAATTAAATTATTATCAACTTTAGCTGACATTTTGCTCGCATAAATTAAATTATCAATCTTCGATGTAGTCAAACCAAAAATATCACTGATCTCTCTAATTTCAGCAGGTGCTTTTTTAGATGTTTTTCCTTTTCCACCTGCAATACCTAATCCCAATTCATTTGGGTTAACTGCTTCTTTAAGAGCACCGCAAGTCACTGTAGTAGTACCACTGCTGTGCCAATCATATCCAATAACACAACTTAATGACTGGAAAAACCAAGGATCAGATAACCTTTCCATTAAACCAAAAACCCCATATTCACTAATTATTATTTTAATAATGCATTCCGATAATTTCACCATCCTTTTAAAAAGCCATTTAGGTGCTTTACCGGAGTGTAATGGTAGAATTGCAGAGGCTCTTTTATTCATTAATTTTTTAGTAAGTTAGTTAAAAATAATAATGAATTGGAATTATTTTATAGGTGAGTTAAATAAAAGTGGCATCATTTTTAAAATGACTAAATTCTTTTAACAAGTTCTTCAGCAACCACTTCTAATCCTTTCGCAGTAAGATCTAGTGACATTGATGCGGTTCGTTTATCAAATGCCTGCTCTGGTAATAATGGTACATGAATAAATCCTGCTTGTATTCCTAATTTTTTGCGTTCAACTAAACTCATTAGGTGATAAAATAATTGGTTACACCCAAATGTACCTGCACTATGTGAAAGTTCTGCAGGAATCTTTTCTTCTCTTAGCCGTGCATGAATAGCTTTAACAGGTAAAGTCGTAAAGAATGCTGTTGGGCCATCTTCAAGTTTTTCATCAGTTGGTTTTGTTCCACAATTATAGGCTGCTCTAGCATCTGCAAGATTTAATGCCACACGTTCAAGGTTAAGATGTGGTCCTCCTCCTTGACCTGTACATACAACTGCTGTTGGTTTATGTTTATCAACAAATTGTTCAATTAAACCCTTAATCTCTTTATATCTTAAGGGCATTTCTTCAACAACTATTTTATAACCATTAACTTCTTTGCCTTCAAGCTTTCTACATGCTAAAATTGAAGGATTTACTGTACTGCCTCCAAAAGGTTCAAAACCAGTGTATAAAATTTGCTTATATGCTTGCATATATTTCTCTAAAAAGAAGATACTGATTTAGTATATTTATCTAACCAATTAATCTACCATAACGGTCGACTTCTTGGCGTCTAACTCTTGTACTTGAGATAGGTTTTCCATCATCAGCTAAAACCATTTTCATTACGAATATTAGAAGAGGTTTTTTACCTTTATTAACTCTTATTTGGTTTATTTCTTCTGCTCTTGGTTCTGTTTCTTCGCTTACTAATATTCCTTCTAAATTTGAGTTATTAATTGCTATACCATAAGGATCATCGAGGGGGAAAAAAGTAGTACGCTGAAGTAAATTTCTATTTTTTAAATATTTTTGGACATCATTAAGTCTGACATGATATGGATCAATTACATGAGGTTTTTTGAGTGAAGCTGCAAATCTGTCTGTTGTTATTCCTACTAAGACCTGTTCAGCTATTCTAAATGCTTCGTCAAGAAGATACCAGTGTCCTTTATGCATTACATCGAAGGTTCCTGCAACTGTGATTGTTTTAAGACGTTGCTCCGCCATAGTTTTACCTCTGGAACTCCTTTAACGCACTCCTAGTATAAAATAAGCTTTTAGTATATTATTGTATATAAAAGATTAGATTAGCCCTCTAAGTGATAAAAACCAATTCACTAAAGTTGGTCCCACGATAATTAAAACGATAAATCTAATAATATCTGCAACTAAACCAACTTTAACCATATCTTTAATTTTAATATAACCTGAGCTATAAGCTATTGCCATTGCTGGGGTCGTACTAGGTAATGTACTTGGAATAGTTGTTGCTATTGCAGTACCAAGTATTGGACCTATTGGGTTAATTCCCGCAGCAATGGATAACGAAGCAGCAAGAGGGCACGCTACAGAAGCAGCACCTGTATTTGAAGCAGGATAACTTAGTAAGAAACCAATTAAACTACTGACTGCAAAAATCATGTACTCATTCGGAGTTGGACCTATTACATTTCTAAATAAAATTCCAATCCATTGGCTGAAACCACTTCTCATTAACCCTGTTCCAAGTGTTATTCCTCCTCCAACAAGGAACACAATATCCCAATTGATTGAGTTATATAACATTTCATCCCATTTTAGAAGAACATCATCTTCATTTTTTATTAATGGGAAAATGAATAAAACTAAAGTAGCTGGTGCAGCTTCAGGAACGATTTTTATTAAAATTAAACTTAAAGATTCAAGATCTGGTATAACCAAAGCTAAATTTGTTACTATTCCTGGTATTAACCATAAAAGTAATGTTAAAAATAGTATTGATATGGTAAGTTTTTCTCCTCTATTCATAGGTCCAAGTTCTGCAAGTTCTTTCTTCAGCGTTGATGGTTCGAAAGGGAGAGACGAGGTTTCCGGTTTAATTATTTTATAAACTAAATACCAGGTAAGAAACAAACCAAATACTGCATGGAATGTACCTACATAAAACCAATCAAAGAAGGTAAGTTCGAAGCCTGTTGTCTCTGAAATTACTTTTTTTGCTATCAAATTAGTTGTTGTGCTAGTTAAAAACAGTAAACTACCTGAAGTTGCTGCCTGTCCGAGAGCAAGAAGCGAACCTGTACCATATTTACTGCCTTTATGGAAACCTTGTCTAGTTAAAAAAGCAATGACAAAGCCATATACTATGCTTGTTGCTGCTGTCATTGAACCTGTTAGAGTCAATAAAAATACAGGAAGACTGGCGACAAAAAATCCTGCGATAGCTGGGTTTCTTGTCCTACTTATACTAGATAATGTTAATGCAACACGTTTATCAAGACCCCATTTCTGGAATGCTTTAGCGAAAACAAATCCACTAATTATTACTATTATTAATGGATCCATGATTGGAGCAATTGATTCTTTCCATGGCATGATTCCTGAAATACTAAATAATATTATTGGTACAAGGGCTGCAAGTCCCAATGATGTTGTTTCAAAAATCCACCATACTGCTGTCCATAAAAGTACTCCTAAACCATATTTTGGTCCTAAAAATGGTGAAACACCAACAGCGTTGGCTGCTTCATTGAGAGTAGTGTTACTTGGGAGAATTAAACAGATTAAGAAAAGTAGAGGACCTAAGTAAAAACTTAGCTTCTTAATTGACAATCCCGTATTTTCCATAACTCCTATACTCCATAAATTAGTATAGAATTGAACCTAGGATGGGTACTCAAAAATGTTATCCTTATTGTATTTTTATTATAAATACTAATCTTGTTTTTTAAAAATTATTATAAAATATATTCACAATTTGTTAAATAGAAACCATCTTTAATAGATATAACATAGAATAATCTCTTATGGTTCTATCGTGGCCTTATGAAAACGTTGATGACAGGTTATTCATAGATGGAGTTTCTTCTATGGATATTGCTAGAAGGTATGGAACACCAGTTTATGTTTATTCAGAGAATTTAATAAGAAAACAATTTAAAAAATTAAATGAGAAAGTGAGAAAGTACTATCCTAAAACGCGTTTACTTTACGCAGCGAAAGCTAATACTAATATCAATATACTAAATATTTTGAGAGAAGAAGGTGCAGAAATAGATGCAGTAAGTCCTGGGGAAGTTTTCTTATCATTAGCTGCTGGTTATAAGCCTTCTCAAATTTTGTTTACTGGTACAAGTGTTAGTTATAATGAATTAATTTATCTATTAGATTCTAAAGTTAGAATTAACGTTGATTCCCATTCACAATTAGAGAGAATATTGGATATTGAAGTCCCAGAACTTATTTCTATACGTATAAATCCAGAATTTGGGGCAGGTCATCATGAACATGCAATAACTGCGGGCCCCAATGTAAAATTTGGAATTTGGGACCAAGATTCGGTTGATGTTTATAATAGGGCTTTAAAAGCAGGAGTTAAAAATTTTGGTATTCAAATGCATATTGGTTCAGGCATATTTGATGTTGGCAGTTATTTGAAAGCCTCCACAAGACTACTTGAGATAGCTAAAAAAATTCATGATAAAACAGGGATATCTTTTGATTTTATTGATTTAGGAGGAGGAATAGGTGTCCCCTACAAACTTGAAGATGACCAAATAAATTTAGATGATTTTATGGAGCGCCTTTTTGGGCATATTAAAAATAAATTAAATGAATATAATTTGGGTTCACCTGAGATTTGGTTTGAGCCTGGAAGGTTTTTTGTCGCTGAAGCTGGAATAATATTAACTCGAGTTACTACTGTTAAAATGACTCCTTACAAAACATGGGTTGGGGTTGATGCTGGCTTTAATACTCTAATTAGACCTGCACTTTACGGTTCATATCATGAAATTATTACTGCGAGTAAGTTGGGAGGCAAACTCAAAAAATATGATGTTTATGGCCCATTATGTGAATCTGGAGATGTTTTTGCCCATGACAGAGATATTCCCGAAGTAAGTGAGGGATCTTTATTAGCCATTATGAATTCAGGAGCATACGGTTATAGTATGAGTAGTCAATATAATTCACGTCCAAGGGCTTCTGAAGTGGTTGTTAAAGACGGAAAAGACTATTTAATTAGGGAAAGAGAAAATTTTGAAGATCTACTTAAAGGACAAATAATGATTTAATTTTTTTATTCAATTTTTATAAACTGTGTTTGGGGAGCTCCGCATATTGCACATTTTTTGGGGGTACTATTTTCAACAGTGTTTCCACAAACTTTACAAACATAATATTCTATTTCAGGTAAAACTTGATTTGCTTGTAAACCAGTTAAAAGTTTTTTATACAGATTAGCATGGACTTCTTCGACTTTATTAGCTATGTTAAAACTCCATTCTGCTGCTCTATTTTTTTCTTTTTCAGCAATTACAATAAATTCAGGATACATAGTTTTGAATTCATAAGTTTCTCCATTAATTGCTTCATCTAAATTACTTAGAGTTGTACCTATTTTACCAGCTATTCGTAAATGATTTAATGCGTGAATGGTTTCTGCTTCTGCTGCTGCTCTAAATAATTTTGCTGCTTGGGGGATGCCTTCTTCATCAGCTTTTTTAGCGAAAGCAAGATATTTTCTGTTTGCTTGTGACTCTCCAGCAAACGCTTCCAATAATTTTTCTATTGTCTCAGACATTAAATTAATCTATTTTATCTTCAAAGATAAACCTTCATTTCTTAGATTCTTAAAATTGGGCATGTCATGCAGTGTACCCCACCATTTCCTTTCCTAAATTCCTCACCAGGAATTTGTATTACTTCTATTCCTCGTTCTCTAATTTCATCAACAATGTGATCATTGCTTGTTGAATGTAGAATTAATGCTTCATCAATTGTCAGTAGATCACACGCCATTTCTTTACTTTCTTCCTTAGTTATTTCAATAACATCATACTCGTTGTCACGTAACCATTCTTTAAAACTTGCAGTCCATGTTTCAGAACGTGTATAAACAGTAGCTGGATTTACTTCAAGTGTATCTGAATTAAAGAGAGCAATTTTTCCTGGAAGTTCAGCGAACTCTGTATCTATATGATTTATTCCTTTGGGAAGATTAATTTGAATAAATTGATCAATGAGTTGTTCACTTAATAAAAAATCTTGGAGATCCTCAATCCCTCCATTAGTTGTTCGTGAGGTTAACGCAGCTAATGCAGTTCTACCTTCTATAAGTACAAAACTGCCCCCTTCAAGAGTTTCACCTTCTGGAGTATAATGGGCTATAGGTGTACCTGCTGCAATGTGAGCGGTTTTAATGATTGGCGTCTCATATCTTCTGGTCTCAAGTCCCATTCTAAATAGTATTACACCAGCATCAGTTATTGTACTTGTATCTCTAGTATATACTAAATTTGGTGATTTTTGGATCATATCGACGATTTGAGGATCATCTCCCAGAAGAGAACTTATATCAATAACCTCAACACCCGAATCCGAGAGGGCTTCAGTCATCATTTTATGATGTAATTGAAATTTTGCTATATCCACTTTACTAACAAAATGATGTAGAGAAGGATTTTGATTAGCTAATTGTAATTCTTTTCCTGGGAAGTGAACTAGAACTCGTCGTAAATCACCAACCTCATTTGGAACCCCGAATTCAGGCATAGCAAACTCAATCGCTTTTCTATAATTAAAACATAATGAAAATGTATTACAAATACAAATTATGATTACTATTTACTATTTATATAGGTTTATATTTAACTGTTACCGAAAGCAAAGCGGTGTCCTCCAAGCAAAATTAAGCGACCATTTTCAATTGCTAGGAGGACATAACTTTAGCTTATTTTAATACTTATTTAATCAAACAACGAATATTGTTCTAATTTTTTATTCATTTCTGCATAGTTGTGATCGATAATTCTATATCATCTCTAAGATTTTTAATTCATGTGGTTTAATTGCCAAAACTGTATATTAGTTGGGATGAATATAAGAAGAGACTTGAAAGGCTACGAAATTATCTAGCAGAAAAAAAGATGGAAGCTGCTTTAATTACTAATGGTACAAGCATTTTTTATTTAACTGGTTTTAATCATATAGTTACTGAACGTCCAGCTGCATTACTGGTACCTCAAGATGGTGAATTAGTTTTTTTTGGACCTTTATTAGAGATTGATCACATAAAGTTGAAAACACCCTTAATAAAAATTTCAAAAACCTATCTTGATTATCCAGGTATAAAACATCCAATGGAACTTTTCGTTGAATGGATAAAAGAACTTGGTTTAAGCAACTCTCATTTAGGAACTGATAATCCTGCTGGTGCAGCTGGTACAAGTGGTTATACTGGTCCATCTTTAGCAGACAAAATGAAGGAAACAAAATTCACTAACATTGGTTCACTTTTCTGGTCATGGAGATTAGTTAAATCGGAGGAAGAAGTGAATTTAATTAGAGAATCCGCTAAATGGGGCAATCTAGCACACCAATTTTTACAAGATTATACTGAACCTGGGTTATGGGATGTTGAAATAAGTCAGATGGCCACTATCGAAGCAACAAGAATTATGAAAAAGACCCTAGGTCTTGAATGGGAAGCTACTAAAGGAGGTTCACCGTGTAGCGCAGGATTCAGGGGTCAAGTTGGTAAAAAATCAGCTATACCTCACGCTATTGGTACTAATACAGTTATCAAAGAGGGAGATGTTCTAGTTACAGGAGCAGGAGCTGATATTGGGGGATATGGCTCAGAATTAGAAAGAACAATGATCGTTGGTAAACCAAGTAACAAACAGAAAAAACTATTTGATATCATGTGTAAAGCTCAGGAAGCTGCAATTACTGCTTTAAAACCAGGAAATACTTGTGCTGATGTTGATAAAGCTGCTAACGAAGTTTTCCATAAAGCTGGGGTAGAGTCTTTGGTACGTCATCATACTGGTCATGGAATAGGATTAGGAGGTCATGAACCGCCCTATCTGGATCAAGGCAACTCTCAAAAACTGGTTCCTGGTATGGTTGTAAGCATTGAGCCAGGAATCTATGAAATCGGATATGCGGGATTTAGACACAGTGATACTTTGGTTGTCACTGAAGATGGATGCGAAATTTTAACTTATTACCCACGAGACATAGAATATCTTACAATTCTTTAACCATTTTTTCTTGATTTTTATAATTCTTTATAATCTTGGAATTAGTAAGTCTAATTTAATTAATGGTGAAAATCTAATGGTTATAGTAAAAGTCGAAGGTGAAAGAAAAAGTCATAAAGTCTTCCTTTATACTTTGAGTACATGTGGTTGGTGTAAAAAAACAAAGGAACTATTGAATCAGAGTAGAGTAGAATATGAATACATTGATGTTGATCTTCTTAAAGCAGATGAAAGAAAAGCTGCTTTAGATGAAATTCATAATAGAAAAGCTCCTTTAGGTTTTCCAGTAATTATTATTGATGACACGGTAGTAATTACTGGGTATGTACCTGAAAAAATTAAGGAGGCTATTGGGCTATAGTAACTTTAGAGCAAGTTAAACAGCGCGCAGAAATTGATGCAAAAACTCACGGATATTTTTTGAATCCAGATAAAAAATTCTTGAATGATCTATTTGAAGGACTAAAAACAAATGAAGACCGTTTCGGTTATCCGTCTTGTCCTTGTAGACCAGCAACAGGTATATTTGAAGAAGACCGCGATATAATTTGCCCATGCGATTATAGAGATCAAGATATTATTGATTTTGGTGCTTGCTACTGTAGTTTATATGTTGATAAAAAAACATACGATTCAGGAAAAACGAAGCCTATTCCCGAAAGAAGACCACCAGAAAAAATATTTCAGGAATCAACAACAAAAATAATGGATGTAAACAAAAGTGATGTTAAAGAAACTAGAAAATTATGGTATTGTAAACAATGTGGTTACACTGTTTTTAGAGAAGATCCCCCTTATGTTTGTCCAATATGTAGAGCTAAAAAAGAATTCTTTGCTAATGTAGTGATTTCTACTCAAGTGGAATCTAATTAATTATTTTTATAAATAAGTAAAAAATATTATGGTTTAACCAACTAAAGCATTAAAGAATAGTTTGAATGTTGCATCAGTTAAAGCTCTTGACTGTGGAGCAAAAGCGTATAATATTACTCGTCCTTGTTTTATTTTTGCTTCTACCATAGCTGCTTTTCTAGCTAAATGTTCTTCACCTATTAACCATCCACTTTGCATTAAACGTTCTTCAGGATATGTTAATAATGCTTTAATTTTGTCACCATCTGTACCAGATTTTACTGCTAATGCTAAGTTTCCCCTCACCAAAATAAGTCCCTTATCTGGCATTCCATAAGCTAATGGGTTTTTATTATCAATGTTTACCCATAGTGTGCTTCCGGGGCAGTGGAATTTATCAGATTTTAATTCTTTTACAGGGTTGCTTGTCGGTACTTTTAATTGATCCATTCCAAAATCAATTGCTTCGTTTAAACATAGAACCGTACCACCAGCCTCTACGAATTCTTTTACTTTACCAACGCCTTCATTTTTTATTCCAGTGATGTATTCTGGTGGATAAACAGGCATAACTGATGTTCCTCGGGAACGTTTCTCATAATATTCCTCAAGTTTTTCTCCAGTAATCATTGCTGTAGAGTCGCTTGGGAAAATTAAAACGTCATATTTGTCTTTTAAACCAGCTTTTACATCTGCATCATGAACTGAAGTATATTCAAAATTATATTGTTCAAGTAACCAACGGTTCCAACCTTCATCCATATTTCCTCCCATATAACGTTGATAAATGCCAATCCTCAGTTTCTTTGCTTCATGACTTTTAAATTCTAGAGCTGAAGTTAGACTATAAGTATTAACATTAGATGCTGATGCAGCTTCTTTAAGTGCTTTTTCAACATTTTTACCATTTGGTATATACCATGATCCAGCAGGGACCATTTCATCTGCAATTTTTATTGGTTCATCTATGCGATGTACTTTTACTCCTTTAGATAAAAGTATGTTTACTGTTTTGAAACTATTATTTAATCGTCCATCAATTAGCCATCCATTTTTAGAAGGTTCAACTTCACCAACTGGAAGAGAAACTTCATTTAGGAGTTTAAACTTCCCAGTTATTGGAACATCGACTTTAATTACATTAACTCCCTTAAACTCAGCCATTGTTTGAGTAGCAAAATCATAGTTCATCATTGGGATTCCATCTTGGTTCCTAACCCAAACACAATCTCTGTAAAAGGTCCTGTCTAATAAACTAATTATGAAGGATCGTGCTGTCTGACTTGTGAAAATTACATAACTTCCAGATGGGTAAATTGCATCACCTATTTTGAATTGTTTTTCTGCTATATGTATTTCCACGCTTAATTCTCTAAGGGTTCGAAGTAATTTATGAGTGGTTACATTATCCCATTGCCCTGGAGGAATTACGAAAGCAAATGGTAATTCGGTTGACCCCTTCCCCATTGCTGAAACTGCTTTCTTATACATGTTGGAAAGAATTAATTCACGGTTATTGGCAGCAACTTCAAGAGTTGCTAAACAGGCAGTTTTCTGTCCATCAATTATATTTTTGAGATGCCACCAACCCCCTTTCCAAGGATGTATGAAGTTTGTTTGTGCTCTATATTCGGGTCGTCCTCGTTGGCTTCCTGTTAATTGGTGATAATGGACGTAAACTGGAGTAGCCCCTTTCACACTAGCTGTTTCTGTGAACATGCCACATATTCCAAACCAAGGAAAGACTAAGCTGAATCCTGGCATGAAATCTGCTGGATATGATGAAGCTGATTCAACCCCCGTTATTCCTGATGATTCCATTCTTATAAGCATCTGAGAACCGTAATGTCTTTGCTCTGTCCAGACCAGAGGATCAACTACCTCGTTTAAGGGATTTGAGTTAGGTGGAACATAAAACCTTGCACCTGTACTTCCCATTTGATGAGTATCTAAAAATGCTTGTGGGAACCACTCTTTCAGAAAAGTTTTATTCATAATTTTTGTCTCAATCTGAGTTAAAGTTAATGCGTCTCTGTTATTATCGTGACCCACATATTTGTGGTAAAGGTACGGTAGACTACTTCCTTCATATTCTGTTCCTAAATATTTGTTATACCAGTCAACTGTCATTATTTGTCCATCAGGATTTGCACAAGGATAAAGAAGTAGAACTACTTCGTCTCTAATTTTTTTTGTCAAATCATCCTCTTTAGTAATTAATTCATATGCCAACTCAGGACTGACTTGAGTTCCTCCAACTTCTGAAGCGTGGATGCTCATAGTCATACCGACAACAGCTTTTCCTTTCTCAATAATTTTATCTACATCTTTTTGTTTAAGGGTTTTTGGATGGCTAATACTCCAGCTTTCTTGTTTTATTTTATCTAGTTTTTGAATATTTTGAGATGAACTAATGAATACTAGAAGCATAGAATTTCCTTCAGTAGTTTTTCCAACTTCTTCCACTTTGATTCTGTCTGAGTTTTCATTTAAATCCCAGAAATAGTCAACAATTTTATCCCACCTAATAAGAATTTTATCTGTTCCAGGTTTAACACCAAAAAACTCTTCGGGTGATTTTATCTTCCCAACCAATTCATTCACAAAGCGTACTAGTTGCTTTCATTTTATATAAAACCGTTGGATAGGTAATCATAACTTATAAAAATAATAATAATTTTAATGACTTTTTTATAATTTTTTTGATAATCAAATTAATATTTAAAATAAACTTTTAAAAAAATTATTAAAAACCTCGGTATTTTACACTATAATTACCATTTATCCATATGAATCCTGCTTTCATTGAATCTATTTGATGGGGGCTTCTCTTCTGCTGGATAACCCAGTGATACAATACAAAACGGAATAATGTTATTAGGTAGACTTAACATATTTCTTAATCCGTCAACAAGCTCTTTTTGTGGATAAACCCCTAACCATACCGCTCCTAATCCTATTGCTTTTGCAGACAGTAAGATGTTTTGAGTTGCAGCTGAACAATCCTGAACCCAAAAACCTGTTTCCCCATCAAGTTCAAGATCACAACAAACAACTATTGCATGAGATGCCGTCAAAAGCATTTTTGAAAATGGATGAAACTCAGTGATTTTTACAAACAACTCTTTCTGATTAATAACTATGAAATGCCATGGTTGATTATTATGTCCTGAAGGAGCTGCCATAGCTGATTCCAACAGTACCTTAATTTCATCATTTACTATTTTCTTGTCAAGATATTTCCTTATGCTTCTCCTACTCTGAATTACTTTCAAGACTTCCATAATTAAATCCACGATTAATAGATGACAAAAATTTGATAAATCTTTTTAGGTTTAATCTAAATATTTTAAAATTATTCTCTGCTGGTAAAATTATATAGATATAATGTATGTATTTGATGGTCTTCTATAATTTTCATTACATCACTTTGAATCCATTTGATCATTGGAAAATTATGGGTTACAACTCTCGCTCCGTTATGAAGTTCTTTTTCTAATTTATGTCTGATTCTTTCATTCGATTTTATTGTAAGATACAAAGTAACAACATTAGCTGTTTTTAAATTTACATTAAAAATGTTATCATGAAGAAAAAGTGTAGAATTTGTTATATCTAATTCAATTGCTTTTTCTCTAGCTTCCTCTACTAAACTTAATCTATGTTCTACCCCTATGCTTTTTGCACCAAAATCTTTTGCAGCCATCAATACAATTCTTCCGTCACCACTACCTAAATCGAATAAAACCTCACTTTTTTTTAATTGAGCAAATTCAAGCATTTTCCTAACAATATTATATGGTGTTGGTATGAATGGTGCAAGCGAGTTAGAGTTTTGACGCATAATAAATAACCCTTCAAAATAAAAATACTGCTGAGAGATTAAATTTATCGAATAAAAAAATGAAAAACTTTATTAAAAAAGTTTCGAAATTATAATGTAACATTAACAAAAATAATCTTTTAACTAAAAACGTCTTTTTATTTAATTAAATTTTTTAAATTTACCAAATTTTTAATATATATTATTAAATAAATTTATGGATTTATTTAATTTTAATATATTATTATTTTGATATAAATAAAATTATAAATATACTTATTATATTTACGTAATCTTTAAAAATTACCATCTATGATTGTGTTAAAATGAAAATCGAAGAAATACCTGTATCAGAATTAAGAATAAGTGAGTTTAACATACGGAATACTGTAGAGTTTGGTGACGATGTTGATAATGAATTTGTTAATAATATTGAGACGCAAGGACTGCTTCAACCACTTGTAGTAAGGAAAAAAGATAATTTTTATGAAATTTTAATTGGTATGCGGAGGTTTTTAAGTCTAAAACAAAAAGGTGCATCTCACATAACTTGTATAATTAAAGATTTTAATGATGAAGAAGCAATTGATGCAAGTATTAGTGAAAATGTTTTCAGAAAAAATGTTGATCCAGTTACATTGGGTAAATGGATTAAAAAAAGGCTTGAGGTAGGCGATATTACATTAAATGAATATTCTAAGATGATTGGTAAATCAAAATCAACTTTAAGTGAATGGTTACGAATGAATGATTTAACTAATGATATACAATTAGAAGTTCAAGAAGGCAGAATTCCTTTTATATATGCTTTAAAGATAGCACGAATGGGTTTAACTTCAAATGAAGAAAAAATTTTAGCAACTATCTCAAGTGAAGAAGGATTTAACGCTTTTAAGAAAGCAGTTGACAAATTATCTAATGATCATGAAAAGAGAGGTTCTCCTAAAGGTCTAAAGATTGTTCGTGTGAATTTTGGTTCAGAATCTTCTGAACATGAAAAATTAAAAACTTTAGCTTCCACTAAAGGTTTATCGGTAAGTAAATATTGTTTAGAAGTTTTAAGGGAACATGTTCGATCATCGAACATTTAATTTTTTTTATTCTACATAGTCTGTTGCATAAACCAGTTCAGTTAATGAGTTAACTATTAATGAATTTATAAACTCAGATTGAGTGATGTTAGCTAATTCACAAAAACTATTAATAATATTATAAAATGACTCTGGTAAATCTATATTAACTTGTAATTTGATTCTGTTCTTTGATTGCGATGTTAAAATTTGTTTTTCTTTAAGATGTTTTTTAACATCAACCTCTGTCATGAATTGATAATGTTTTTAGAGGTTAAATAATTTTTGATGTTTTATTGATTTTATTGTTAATATTTCTAGATTAATATAAAACATGATAAATTGCCTCATATATATAACAATTTTAAATATTAGAATGATATTATTGAAAATGAGTGTATCTTAATGAAAAGCTATGTTAAAATTTATGGGCCACCGCTTCTTAAAGCTATAAAAGCATTGGAAAAAATAGCTATTGATATGCCTCAAGTTTGTATTATGGATCCATTGATTATGCGGGAAAATTTATTTGCATCAGATGTTATAGCTACTCAATCAACACGCATGGAAAATGTTCTAACCTATTTTGAAATTGAACCTGAAAGAATGGATTCAATA
The DNA here is from genome assembly GCA_016930055.1 of Candidatus Bathyarchaeota archaeon. Classification (GTDB taxonomy): domain Archaea; phylum Thermoproteota; class Bathyarchaeia; order TCS64; family TCS64; genus UBA8941. Next base: position 22,237 of record JAFGHP010000063.1, read on the forward strand.
CGATGTGACAACATTATAAGTAAATCTGGTGATACTCTTGGAGATTATGATTTCTTCTTTGAATGGTTTAAACAACCAGATAAAGATCAAGTACAGATGCTTATAGAAAAAATAGATGAAGCTTTAGCAGATTTAGGTGTAAAATATACGTTAACAACAAAGTAAAATCTTCTTTTTTTTATTATTTTAAATGCTTATTACGTTATTTTTTAGTTTAATATTTAAAAACTCCTGTAAAATTTTTCATATGATTAAAATATGTTTCCTTATTTAACATCTAAACCAACGATCTTGATTAGTCTTGTTAATTTGTAGTATAATTAGCTTTTTTTGATAAAGTAAAGCACAAGATTTTATTATTACAATTGATAATTAGAAGAGAATCTCATGTCACAAAACAAACCTCAAAAGGATTTATTATATGCTTTAGTAACCGATGTTGGTAGTACAACAACTAAAGCAAGATTATTCCATAAAACTAAGGATGAATGGCGTTTTTTAGTTGCTGGAGAAGCACCAACTACAGTAGAAACTCCTTATGAAGATGTAACATTGGGTGTAATAAATGCAGTAAAAGAAGTTGAGGAATTAACTGGAAAAAAAATTTTAAAACCCGATGGTTCAGGCATTGAAACTCCCTTCAATGGTAAAAGTGGTGTAGATATTTACTGTACAACAAGCAGTGCTGGAGGAGGTCTTCAAATGATGGTTGCAGGCTTAATATCTTCAATGACGGCTGAAAGTGCAAACCGTGCTGCATTAGGTGCTGGAGCTATTGTAATGGATGTGATGGCAGAGGATGATGGAAGAGAGCCTTTCGAGAAAATTAAACAAATTAGAAGTTTACGTCCTGATATGATTTTATTAGCAGGGGGGACAGATGGAGGAGCAATTGAACAAGTAATATCGATTGCTGAATTGATTAAAGCGTCAGAGCCAAAAGCGAGACTTGGTGCATCTTATGCTCTTCCTTTTGTTTATGCAGGTAACAAAGATCTTCATAATACAATCCAAAACATGATGGAAAAATCTTTTGCATTAATTATTGTTGACAATATAAGACCTGTACTTGAAATGGAGAACACTGAACCAGCAAGAAGAGCAATCCACGAATTATTTATGGAACATGTTATGAGCCACGCACCAGGATATAAAAAATTGATGCAATGGACAGACATTGATATTATGCCAACCCCCGCTGGAGAAGGTTTAGCTATGCAATTAATAGCTAACACTTATAAACAGAATAGCCTAGGCGTAGGTTTAGGTGGAGCAACTACAAATGTATATTCTATCGTAGATGGCAGATTTGTTCGAAGCGTAAGTGCTAACCTTGGAATGAGTTATAGTATCTGTAACGTCCTTAAAGAGGCAACAATTGAGAATATTATGAGATGGTTGCCTTTCGATATTGATCCTGATTATTTAGGAAGCCAATTATCTAATAAAATGATTAGACCAACTACTATTCCTCAAACCTTAAAAGATCTTATGACTGAACATTCTGTAGCCAGAGAAGCTTTACGCTTAGGTTTTAACCATCATAAAAGTATTGCAACAAGATTAAAGGGTGTTTCGGTATTGAGAACCGTATCAGATATGTTTACTCAAGAACTGGCTGAAACATATATTGATATGATGAAAATGGATATTTTAGCTGGTACTGGGGGGCTTTTAAGCCATGCTCCAAGAAGAATTCAATCAATGTTAATATTAACAGATGCATTTCAACCTGAAGGTATAACGAAACTTTATCAAGATAGTGTATTTATGATGCCCCATCTTGGTGTTTTTAGTACTGTACATCAACAAGCTGCTTGGGAAATTTTTGATAAAGATTGTCTGTTAAGATTAGGAACAGTAATTGCCCCTAAAGGAACCGCTCAAGAAGGCAATGAAGTCATGTCAGTTGATTTAGAAATGCCTGATGGTACAGAAATTGAGGAAACAGTGAAATTTGGAGATTTAAAACTCATTCCTTTAGCTACAGGATCAGAAGCAAGAGTAACTGTTACTCCTGGTAAAGGTTTTAATATGGGTGCTGAAAAACCGGAAGCACCTGTTAGAGGTAGGGTTATGGGAGGAGAAGCTGGAATAATTTTGGATGGTAGAGGCAGACCTCTTTGGATTCCAAGTGATAATAATAAGAGGAAAGAGTTACTATTAAAGTGGTTCAAAACTTTAGAATTATATTCTAAAGACGTATTGGAGACTTTCTAAGGAGGATTTTAGATGGCATACACACCTGGTTTAAAAGTTAAACGAATAGATATCTTATCAAAAGAAAGAAGGTTACCTGTAAAAGGAGAAGTTCTTGTTAACCTCGGAGACAAAGTAAATCATCAAACCCTAGTTGCTAGAGCATACATTTCTGGAGACCCTACAATAGTAAAAGTAGCAATACATCTCCAAATTGAACCAAACGACATATTTGATTACATGGTTAAAAAAGAAGGAGACAGTGTAAATAAAGGTGAACCTATAGCAAAATATAGTGGTTTCTTTGGATTAGTAAAGAAAAACATAAATTCACCAGTTAAAGGCAAAATAGAGTCAATATCTCCCGCAACAGGACAAGTAATTGTTAGAGGAGACCCAATTCCAATAAACTTAAATGCATATATTCCAGGAGAAATTGTACATATTTTAGAAGATGAAGGAGTAGTTATACAAACTAAAGGAGCAATGATTCAAGGAATTTTCGGTATTGGCGGCGAAACTCATGGAACTCTTAAATTTAAAGTAAATTCACCTGAAGAAACACTAGAAGCAAACATGATTACATCTGACGATAAAGACTGTGTTCTAGTTGGTGGTTCTTTCGTAACCCTTGAAGCTCTTAAAAAATCAGTTGAAAATAAAGTATCTGGAATCATTGTTGGTGGAATAGGACATCTTGATTTAAAAGAATTTATGGGAAGGGATCTTGGAGTAGCAATTACTGGACAAGAAAACTTGGGAATCACTTTAATCGTAACAGAAGGTTTTGGAAAGATGACTATGTCGCATCTGACTTTTGCATTATTGAAAGATTTTGAAGGAAAATTAACCCACATTAATGGAACAACACAGATTAGGGCTGGTGTAATGAGACCAGAAATAATAATCCCTCATGAACAAGACATTAAGGAATCTGAGGACATACTTTCAGGAGGTATGATAATCGGTACACCTATAAGAATTATCAGAGAACCCTATTTTGGGGTAATTGGAAAAGTCTCAAGTCTACCTGTAAATCTTGTTCAGTTAGAATCTGAATCATATGTAAGAATCTTAGAAGCAGAGTTAAACGATGGTAGCATAGTAATGGTTCCTAGAGCTAATGTTGAGATTATTGAAGAATAATTCTATTTTTTATTTTTTGATTTTTAAATAACATCTTGCTCCTAATGCTGCACCTATTACAAAACAAAATAAGGACAATAATGATTCAAACTCTAACATTTCAATTCTAAGCAAAAATACGAGTAAAACATAAACTATATACGAAAGGAGACCTGTAGTAATTCCCGCTTTTTGATAAACTTCACCAGTTTTTCTTGATATTAAATATCCTGCAACAAAACTTCCTAATAAAATAATAATACTTAATAAAAAAATATAAGGGAAAAGTATTTGATTTAAAACTTCTTGACGATAAGAATTGAGAATAAATGAAGGTACATTAGACAGGATAATTCCAGCAATATAATAGCTAAATTTTATTTTATTAACTTCATTTTTTGTATTCATTTTGCATCATTAATTAAACTAATCTAGGTTAATTAACCTTATAATAAGTTTTTTAAGATTAATTATTTACAATATATATTAGTGAGGTGTTATCAATGGAGGGTTTTGTCTGGAAACATTCTTCAGAAGAGGAGATGGATGAAACAATTAAAAAAATTGCTGATTATATTAAAAAGTATAAATTAGAAACTGCTGCAATGCTTGTTTTTGGTACTGTAAAACCTTTAACACCAATGGGGGGTCCTCTTTCAAGAATTTTTTTAGCACCTTGGTTTCATTTAGCAGGAATAGATACCCATCATATTATTAATACTCTTGAAGAACCCAAAAACATAGAAAAACTTTTAGATATTTTAGAAAAAAATGCAAATTCATGAAATGTTATTCAAATAACCTAAATTTATGTATATCTTATTAATAATTACTGCCAAATTTTAAATATTAAAAAAGTGTTATTCAAATGGTAGATTGTAAAAATGATAGCCTTAAAAACAGGAAGGTTATGGGATCTACTAATCTTTGCATCCTTTTTAATACTAATATTATATTACATGGATAAAGCTAGTAAAGGCAAACCCTTACCCAAAATTAGGACTATTGCTGCTCTTGAAGCTATAAAAGAAGGAATTGGTCGTGCTGTTGAAATCAGGAAACCAGTTCACTTCTCTTTTGGTGCTTACGGGGCATATTTAACTGGTGATGCTGTTAGTGAAACGGTTGCGGCTGTAGGTGTTTTAGGATATACTGCAGGACAAGTAGCTAAACTTGGTGCACGTTTAATCTTCCATCTGCCTCAACAACCTTATGCAATTCCCTTACTTGAGGGAGCAGTCGACGAAGCTTACATGAAAGAAGGTAAAGCTGGTGAATGGAATAAAGCAGCTGACATGCGTTTCTATGGTTACGGAACAATGGTACACACTTCAGCTATGGCTTCAAGTATGACAGCAGATGGTGTAGCAATGAATGTAATGGTTGGTAGACAAACTACAATTGTATATCCTGCAATGGAAGCTGCAAAGCTACAAGGTGCAATTAATATTGGCGGAACAACAAGATGGACTGCGATGTATATCTTTGCCCTAACATGCGATTATCTCTTCATAGGTGAAGAAATATACGCAGCAGGCGCAAAGGTAACAGAAAATCCCTACATGATTGCTAGTATTGCAGTTGAAGAAATAATGAAATATGCAGCTATGGGAGTAGTTGCTCTTGCACTTGTACTTGGACTTGCGGGATTTGATATAGTGAGTTTCTTTAAAATGTGAGGTGAAAAATGAATGTCAACTTTTTTTAAAAAGGATTTACCAACCCTTATTATAGCTGTCTTAGGTTTTTCAGTGTTAGCAGAATGGTTTTTACCAATTCAACAATTAACAGATTTGAAATCTTTTTTAAGCTTAACAACAACTTTAATCACCTATGGTTCTTTTGGAATAGGTACAGTATATGCTTTAACAGCTGAATATACTGCAGTAAAGCGTAATAGAAATATCCAGCAATACTTGATTTCCGGAAGTTTCTTTGCAATAATAATTATAATGACAGCTATTTGTGTAATGTACGGTGGTTTAAGAGCCTTCTATAATCCAGAATACAGATGGTATCAATACAATCTCTACTCCCCTCAATCACAAGCAATGTATGCTGTAATGTTTCTATTCCAATGCGGTTCATTATATAGAGTTCTAAGATTACGTAATATGGAATCCACAGTTCTAATAATTGCGGGTGTAACCTTTATTTTAAGTCAAATACCTTTATTCGCTTCATTCGTTCCAGGCGTAGATTTCCTTGGTGGATGGATGGCTGACGCACCTTCTCTAGGTGGTACAAGACCAGCAAACATTACCGCAGCTATAGGCGCAATAGTCGTTGCTATAAGAGCATTGATTGGTAGAGAACAAACAACAATGGAGACTGTAGGTGGTGGTTAAAATGACAGAAAAAAAAGAAAACAGTATATGGGATAAACTAGGTCTAATAGATTACAGAATTATCTATGCGACCTTCATTATCTTGTTAGCAACTCCAGTCATCTACCCTCTTGGTTTACCAATGACTGTTAGTCAACCCGTAAGATCTTATTATGATGCAATAGTGAACCTACCACCAAATAGCGTGATATTAATGCACAGTTTTGTTGACTTGAGCGTGTGGGCAGACACAGGACCAATCCTTATAGCTACCTGGAAAATCATATGGGACATACCTCAATCAAAAAATATCTCAATAATTGCTTATACTTCGGTAAATGATGGTGCAATAAAAATGGATGATCTCTTAAAGGGAGAATTAAAACCTCCCCAATGGAGAATTGATTCCTATGGGTATACTTGGATGGACATTGGATATATAAGTTTACCAAATGAACCCATGTTAGCAGCATTCGCAGCTGACTTCACAGCTGTTTCTCGTGATGACCATCACATATATGATATAGGTTCAGAATTTGCAGGCAGTCCACTTTTAGATGTTCCATTAGCTAAATGGGTTGCTTCAAGACGTGGAGATCCGAATGTACTTAACGCATACGACTTCGATTTATATATCTATGGTTCATGGGGGTGTACCACTCCTGATATGTATGTAAGACAATGGTGGACTACTGGTAGCCCCTCTTATGAGTTAAAAGCATTGTTTATGACAATAGGTAACTGCATACCAAATACAGTACCATATTATGGCCCTAATAACGCAATTTTAGGTTATGTTCCAGGATCAGCTGGAGCTGCTGCATTAGAAATTTTATCAGGTCATTTAGGTAAGGGCGCTGTTATGGCAGACATGGCGAACCTTGCAGGAATTGGTACAGTATTCTTCTTAGTACTTGGCAATCTATCTTATCTTGGTAAAAAATACTTTGAAAAGAAAGAGGAGGAATGATGTAAATGGATTTTTATGCACAAGCTGGTTTAATTGCATCAGCAATAATGACCCTATGTCAACTATCATTGATATTCGGTGATAACTTTTTCTTTAAATGGAGCACAAGAGTTGTTATTGGATTTAGTGTAGTTCATGCAGCTGTACAATATGCATATTGGACCGACTATTATGGAGTACAACCTCTATTAAAAGGAGATATTAAGTGGATTATTGGATTAGTGCTTTGTGTAATGATGTATGGAAGACTTACTTCTAGATATGCATGGATCTCTAAATATCCTATGGGATTACAACTTGGAGTTGGTTTTGGTACAGTAATAATATCAATAGCTAGAACACAGATATTAGATCAAATTAGAGTAACGATCTCAGAGATACTTGCTGCAGATTCAGCATTTGCACTTTTCAATAGATTATTAATATTACTAGGTGTTATCAGTGTAATATCTTACTTCTTCTTTACTAGAGAACAAACTGGAGTATTAGGAAGATTATCCTATGTTGGTAGAGCTTTTATCATGTCTTCTATTGCAGTAATTTGGGCAGGAGACTATATCTGGGCAATGAGTATGATGGCAGGACGTCTACAGTTTCTTATAAAAGACTTCTTCTTTGGATTGTTGCTTGGTGGATCATAATCTATCCCCTTTTTTATTATTTTATTAGAATGATTTTATTTTATTCTTGATATTCTAGTGTTTATGAATTTAGTTCGATGATCGAACAAGTATAATTTATTAATAATATTTAATTAATAACTTATTTGATATATATTTTAACTAAATATTGAATATAAACTTAATAATATTAATCCAATACCAACTATTAGATTTATCCACCTCCTATTTTCTGAGACCCATAACCTCATATCAATTGTTTGTAATCTGAGTGTATGAATTCCTAAAGTTATTATTATGAAAGGAGTAACTATAATCAGGTTATATATTGCTAATAGAATAAATCCTGAAATTTTCGTTGATGTTTCTGATAGAAGATTTAATACTAAAAAATAGGGAGCAGAACTACAAGGAAGTACTAAAATTGCAGTTACCATACCAGCAATAAAACCTGTTGAGGGATTAGAGACTTTTTCTATATATTTATTAATTATTTTACTAAATGACTCAGGCACATGCTTTCTTTCACCTGCAAAAAAATCATAAATATTTAATATTCCAAAAAAAATAGGGATCAAAAATAAAACATATCTTAAGATTGTGATATTACTAAAAATTTGTAGAAAACCTAATCCCATCAAAAGATAAGTTAAAAATACAGCACTACTATATGCTGCTCCTGTTTTTAGAATAAATTTTCTTTCGGGGCTATGATATAATAAAGAAAGTATTACTAATAAAATACTAATAGCACATGGGTTTACAGCATCCATGATTGCAGCAATTGAAACTGGGATCAGTAATGAACTAAGGTCTCTATATATTATTGAAATAACATTTCCTCTAAAAATATCTTCAAGCATCTTAATTTTATTTATATCAGTAATTATAGTTTTTAATTCAGCAATCTGATATGCTCCACCAACATAAACCTGAATACCTTCTTCATCGAACTTAAAAATATTATTCCATGATTCTTCATTAATTTCTCCAGCTACAATTATTTGTAACTTATCGTCATTAAATATCCCGTATATTGGAACCGATAATAGAACATCATCTAGTATATTCAATAAATTATTGAAGTTGTCCAAGTTCTCTTTATTTGATAAATCATATTTTACAAAATTAAAATCAGAGTAAAGATTTTTTACAAAATCATATCTATCAACACAGGGTAAGCAAGCATCATTCGTATATACATAAAACTCAATATTACTACTAAAAATTAATGAAAATATTAATAAAAACTTAATTTTTAGCAGGTTATTCATCGATAAATTTCTCTATCATCTTATATTAGAATATAACTATAATCGTAATTCTTTTCTAATATATTAAATCTTAGTAATATTAAAAAAATTTTAAATTTTAATATTGACTTTCTTTTTTAGGTTCTTTAACGAAGAATAGTATAATAGGTACTACTAAAAACTGTACAGCAGTAAGACCTACAAGCATATCAGGATTCAAATTATAAATATAACCTCCTATATATGATGCAGGAAATGTTAGTAAACCTGTACCACTTGCCATGAACCCTGTTACTCTGCCTCTAAATTTTGGTAAAACTAATTCTGCCATTAATGCTTCCCATGCTGGTCCACCCATAAATCCTCCACCACGTATACTTCCTCCACCAAGGCCTTCAATTAATCCATATGTAGCCCATACCCCCAGTAACTGTGTGTAGTCTTTAAAAAATAATAAACTTAGACTACCTAATGGGCTAAATCCGCGTGCAACTAAAATCGGTGGCACACGTCCAATTTTATCTGAAATCATTCCACCAACCATGTATAAAGGAGTAGAAAGACCCATTGCTGTAGATTGTAATAAACCATATTGCGTTGTTGAAAGACCAACAACATTATATGCATAAATAGGAATAAATGAAGCCGTCATTCTACCAATGAAACCTGTGATTACAGATACTGAAAACATTGCCCAGATGGTTCTTGGCTGTTTTTTCATAACCTCTAATAATGCTATATCTTTTTCTTGTGTTTCTTTTGTATCTGTTTTGCTTGCACTGATGGTCTCTTGAAGATATCTTGCTCTCACTAATGTAGCAATTGCTGCAGCAACAGAAAACATTAGTAAACCAAGTTTAACCCCCTGTTTAATGCCTAAAACTTCTAAATAATATCCACTCACATATGGCATAAAAACTCCAGGTAAAGAAGTAAACATTCTATAAGCACCGAATGCGGATCCTCTGCTCTGACGTGGCATTGAATCAGCAATAATTGCACTAAAAGCAGGATTATATACAGCAGTAAGAGCATTGATAATTAAACCTGGAATAATCCATTCCCAGGTTGGAGCTGCATATAATAATAATGCTCCAATTACTCGAAGAGATGTTCCATAAACAATTACCTTTTTTCTACCATATTTATCAGCAAGCATTCCTCCCGGAAGTTGAAAGAGAATACTACCTGTCATCTGAATCATTGAAAGAAGACCTATTACTGTTACTGGCGTATTCATTTCCTCAACTAGATAAAGAGACCACCAAAGCATCCATAGATTGTTAAACACATTATACAACATATTCGTTAAAGATATTGTCATAACATTTCTATTTGATAAAACTCCACGTAATGCCGATGCCATAAATTAACCTCAAGAATCTTCATATTCCTATTTTTGGTGATATTTAAAAATTATTATTAATTAATTTTAATATACTATTATAATAAAATCTAATAATAATTTTAATTATTTATTCTTAAAAATAAAAAAATATTATAAGTTATTATCTTATTAAAATTAGTTTTTTAATAGTTTAAATAAAAATTTGGTTTTATCATTAAATTTTTAATGAATAATAAAAAATAAAAATAATAAACACTAAACTAAAACGATTAAAAAATTTCTGCTTATCATAAGTAGCCAGTGATAAGATGTCTAATAAACCGAAAACTTATTCTAATATTTAATTAAAAAATATTGAAAATATGATTAATTGAAAATATTACCAAATATTAAACTAATACGCTATATAATAAACTTAGATAAAAATATGAAACCGGGGTATAATACCGAGTTATTCTTAATTACTAATAGTTATCCATTTGGAGCTATCGCAGAATCTTTTTTAGACAAAGAACTTCCTTATTTGAGCCAATTTTTCGAAAATGTAACAATTGTACCTTTATCTTATCCTTTAGAGGTTGAATATATAAACCGAGAACTACCAAATAATGTTTTTTGCGATACCTCATTCGTAGAACAAGGAAGAATTGCGAAAAAGAACCGATCCCAAAAAAAATTTAAAGAGAAAATAAAATTATTCTCAGTAAAACCTCTTTACAAAGAAGTGTACTATAATCCAAGAATTTTCTATGACAGAAACATTAGTGGAAAAATGATTAATTACTTGAACCTAGCGCTTCGCATGGAAAACTGGTTAAAAAAATACATAAAAAAAAATAATGTTAACCTGAAAAGTACCATCTTTTATACATATTGGATGACATGGGCTACTTTGGGTATTGGATTAACAAAGTCTGTGATTAAAGATATTAAACTTGTATCAAGAGCACATGGATATGACCTATATGAAGAACGCCATTCACCACCCTACATCCCCTTTCGTACCGCTACTTTATCCAAAATAGACAAACTATACTTAGTATCCGAACATGGAAAAAACTATATCATAAAAAAATATCCTCTATTAAAGAATAAAGTAAAAGTATCCCGTTTAGGTGTAACCCCCCAAAAAACCCTTTCAGAGTCCTCCTCCGACGGTGCATTCCGGTTGCTATCCTGCTCTTACATTGTCCCAGTAAAGCGTATAGAACTGATTATACGAGGCCTTAATCTTATAGGGCGAAAAAGACCATACCTCAAAATAATATGGACCCATATAGGATATGGTTTATTAATGGAGGAGATAGCAAAACTTGCTTCAGATACTTTGCCCAACAATGTTAAAGTTAAATTTTTAGGGTTCCTAAAAAATCCTGAAGTTTTAGAATATTATCGTGAGAACCCCATTGATGTCTTCATCAATACAAGCTCTTCAGAAGGTGTCCCTGTGTCAATCATGGAGGCACAGAGCTTTGGGGTTCCAGCGATAGCTCCTCGAGTAGGTGGAGTTCCCGAGATTGTATCGGATAATTGTGGAATCTTATTAAATGAAAATCCGTCACCACTTGAAATATCAGATGCGATAGAGTTTTTTATAAATAATAAAGATCTAGCTAGAAAAAAGAGGGTTAACAGTTACATGAACTGGGATGCCAAATTTAATGCTGAAAAAAATTTTTGTGAGTTTGTTAAACAGTTAATAAATTTATGATCTTTCTCAATTCTAAATAATTAAAACAACTTTTTGGTTATTTTATATAAATTGAACATAAATTTAATTATAAATTGTCTAGTATTTATTTGAGTAATTGTATGGTTCTGTCAATAAATGGTTATTCTCATTTGCTGAGATTAATTAAACAACATAATTTGTTTATAAATGACGTAATTATGTGTTTATATTTAAATGATTTATATACTGGTGGTTCTATATTTATAAAATCATGAGATACGTCCAGCTTAAAACTGTTAGAGATCTCCTTATGCTTGTGGCATCAGCTCCGAATGTTAATGTTATTCAACATTTAGAATATAATAATTCTCATCTTTACTTTATAGTAGGAGGTACTCTTAATGAAATATTTTTATATTTTGTTAAGGAACAGAAACCGCTGGGTGGAAACTTTATTACATATAACAGTTACTCAAGTCAAATAGGTTCTAGTGAAAAAGTCGTACATGAACCTAATGTGAGTAGTTTTCCCGTTGTGGAGATTAAAAGTCAAGATCTTTTACCTGAGGAACTGTTAGGTAGATTAAACGATTTATAGAAAGAGGACTGATGAATATGGATGCTAAAAAAGATTTGCATATAAGCATTGAAAATGTTGTCGCTTCTGCGACTCTTGACCAGAAAATTGATCTACTCGCAATAATGAAAGTTTTTAGGAACGTTGAATATCGTCCTAAACAATTTCCTGGACTTGTCTTCCGTTTAAAACGCCCAAAAACCGCTACTTTGATTTTTGGCAGCGGAAAAATGGTTTGCACTGGAGCAAAATCTGAGAAACAAGCTCGTAGTGCAGTAAAGAAAGTTGTACGAGAATTAAAAACGAATGGAATAATTATTTTGGGTAAACCTAAAATTGTTATCCAAAATATTGTTGCTTCTGCAAACTTGCATGGAAAAATTGATCTAGAAACCGCTGCTGATATAATGGATAATGTAATGTATGAACCAGAACAATTTCCTGGGCTCATTTTTAGAATGGGTGAGCCAAAAGTAGTGATGCTACTTTTTGCTAGCGGTAAACTAGTCTGTACAGGTGCAAAGCATGAGGATATGGTTAGGGAAGCAGTAGAGAAACTTCATGATATATTAGAAGACTATGATCTAATTTATTATGATGAATAGGGGGCACAAAAGTGTCCAATAAAAATAACCTCGAGCAAAAAGCTCAGAGATTAATCTTTGAATCTGGCGACGAAGGTATAATGCAGAGTGAACTCTGGAAAAAACTTGGTGTAAGTAGCAGAGAAGGTAGTAGGTTAGCATTAAAATTTGAGCAAAAGGGAACAATAGAAAGAAGAAAGATACTACATAATGGTAGGTGGAGTTACAAACTGTATAGTAAAAAAGAATATGTTACTTTAGATGTAATAAATGGCTGCCCCTGTATGATTTGCGATGAGATCGATAAATGTTTTGAAGGTGGATCAAAAAATCCATTAAGTTGTTATGAATTATCTCAATGGATTTCGCCGAAAAGCTGAATAGCTAATTCACATTATAGTGCGAAGACATGGACAAAAGGATCATAGAAATTATAAAATATGGTGCTACTTTCGGGATTCTTTTACTCCTATTCTTTGGTGGAGGAATCCTCCTAAAAGGAATTCTAGGTGTAGACTATCCTATGATGGTTGTAGTCTCGGATAGCATGGTACCAACACTTGGCGTAGGGGATTATATTTTTGTAACCAGTATTCCTGATTTATATAATATAGAAGCTGAACCACAACCTGATGGTGAAATAATTGTATTTTTAAAACCAAATTCTGTTGATGAATATATTGTCCATAGGGTTATTGATAAAGTAACTAAGAATGGTCAAACATTTTACATTACTAAGGGGGACCACAACTTAGGTGCTGATGCATGGTTTCTATCTCCTGAAAATATTATAGGAAGAGTAATAAATCGAGCTCCTCTTCTTGGATATTTTAGTTTATTTATTAAAACTTTTCAAGGATTTGCTTTTGTGGTAATATTGATGGCGTTATCCTTTTTTATTGATTATTTAATGCCAAAGAAAAAATATCCTTCAATGGGTAAATTTAATGTTTTTACTTTGATCCCTATTCTTGTTGGCCCAATTGTTTTAGCAGTATTATGGTTTGTAAGAGACGGGCATATAGGTTATGAATTTTTAGCTGTTGGTAGCTGGTATTTAGCTTCTTTTCTGATGCCTCTTGCTTTTTATGATGATGATATGGCTATAATGGTGTGGCTTTATGATTTAGTTTTAGTAATGATTCCCATTTCATGTGATATTGTATATTTAACAACTGGAATAATGCCAAGCATGTGGTGGTATGTTCAAGGTAGTGTTGTCCCAATAAATTGGTTATTCATGAAGGTTACACCACAGTTCGAGCAAACCTTCTATTTAATTCTACGAACGACACTTCCAGGTGTAATTATTTATATTTTAACCCTATTAGCAAAAAGAAAAGGATGGAAACCATTCGTTTCTTTTCATAGATTATTAAGAGGAATATCAAAAGAAGACATCACTCCACCAGTATCTGATCCCTCAACAACAGATGTAAATCAGCAACAGCTTTAACTAAGTTAAATCAATTCGTAGATGATACGGTTTGGATAATGTTAAAGTCGTTTCATATGGTATAGGTGTCATAGGTCAAAAACTTGCTACCCATCTTATTGAAAAAGAGGGTGTAGAAATAGTTGGAGCTGTTGACATAAATCCTAAACTTGTTGGAAAGGATCTTGGTGAGATCCTAGGAACTAAAAAGTTAGGTGTTAAAATAAGTAATAACGCTGATACGGTTCTTGAAAAAACAAAACCTGATATCGTAACACATACAACGATGAGTTACCTTAGACAAACTTTTGATCAATTTGA
>JAFGHP010000064.1 GCA_016930055.1 Candidatus Bathyarchaeota archaeon
AAGCCAGAGGAAAACGAAGACAGAGAATATGATACAAAGTGGTAAATTTGGTAAAAATTGTAATAACAGGAGACAACCACCTTAACTTATATAATCAAAAACTAGGCTCAAAGCTATCAGAACGTAGAGCAAGAATTGGTCAAGCTTGGTATAAAACCATCGAATATGCCATTGATAATAAAGCAAACATATACATCAACACAGGAGATTTATTTGATCAACTTTCCCCAAGAAATCCACCTAGAGCCAATGTAATTGATGGCTATATGAAACTAAAAGATGCCGGCATATCCTCATATATAATCGCTGGAAATCATGAGGCACCAAGCAATGAAAGAGATGGAGTATCACCTCATGCATTACTAAGAGAAGCAAAACTTTCCCATGTCTTCGAAAACCGACTGGACTTTGAACAAATAGTGGAGGATGTAAATGGTTTACATATTTCGATTTCAGGAATGTCATATAACAGGAACCTGGCTTCTAAGGAAGATCCTCTAGAGGGAAAGATTATCCCAGCGGGTTACGACTTGAATTTAGCTATTTTACATTACAGTATAGAGGATATTGCTCCCCCTATTTGGGAAGAGCCACTAATACAAAAAGCAAGTATAGAGAGAAATCCTCAGATCCAACTTTATGTTATGGGCCATATCCACGAACATATAAAAACAAAAATCAACGATAGCCACGTAGTTTATCCGGGAGCAACAGAGCATTTTGATTTTGGAGAATGGGATAAGTCCACTGGGTTTGTGGTGGCTGAATATGAAGACAATGAGTTAACTATAAAATATGTTCCAATCGAGTCGCAACCTATGCGGCAGATGAAACTCCATACAAGTTTCATAAAACATGACGAGATTACAAATGCAATAAAAAAAGAAGTAGAAGGTTCATCAAATATCGACGGACTACTCCAAGTAATATTAGAAGGAGAATTACCTTTTCAGAAATATTCAGAGATAGACTTCACAGATATCAATAGATATGGCTCAGATCAAAACTTTTACTTCGAATTAGTTGATAGAATAAGACCAACAGGAGAAGGATTAGACTTCAAACCAAGTGAAGGACTCAATCCACGGAAAAGGCTCGAAGAAGTAGGGAAAGCAGCAATAGATAAATCTAATAACGAAGAAGATCAAAAAACTTGGCAACAAGCCCTCAATTACGCCATCGAGTATTATCTCAAGGGGCGTGAACCATAATTTTTAAACTGATATCCCTCAAGGCTATAGGCTTCAAACGCCTAGATATCTATGACAACCTATACTTTAAAGAGGGGCGGCTTCTTATTCACGGCCAAAATGAGAGTGGAAAAAGCACCATTTTGGAGTCTATTCACTACGCTTTATATGGAATGCCCCTTAGACCGAGTAAAAACGCTGGTAATGACGACATAATATGTTATGGTAGAGATAAGGCCTTAGTTGAATTAGAGTTCAGTATTGATGAAACAATATACCAAGTTCGCCGTGAGTTATTACGAAACAAAACTAACATACACATACTAAATAAACGCGAAAAAAGTGGGAGCCTCAGCAGAGTCACTACTGGAGCAAGAAACGTCAACGATGCAATCAGTGATATACTTCATGGCATAGACAGTGAAGCGCTCCTCAACAGCTGCCTTGTTGAACAAAAAGAACTTGGTAAACTGGAGGCAGCCAGTAGACAAGATCGTATT
The DNA here is from genome assembly GCA_016930055.1 of Candidatus Bathyarchaeota archaeon. Taxonomy (GTDB): domain Archaea; phylum Thermoproteota; class Bathyarchaeia; order TCS64; family TCS64; genus UBA8941. The sequence goes on from JAFGHP010000064.1 coordinate 1,691, forward strand.
AAGGCTATGAGTAGTTTGTTGAATCTTGAAGCCTTTGTTGATGCAAAAGAAGATATTAAGAAAGAGTGTGGCGAACTTGAGAAGATACATTTAAAGACAGTAAATAAGCTTAATGAAGCTAAGAAATCAAAGGAAGAATATGAAGATTCATATGAAGAGAGATTATCAGCAGAAAAACGCTTAAAAGAGATATTTGAGGAGAAGAAAAATGTTCAAGATATATTAGAGAAGACTAGAAAAAAACTAGAAATTATTCAAAATATGAAAAAACATCAAACAAAGATTAATGAAAATCAATATAGGATCGAGGGTCTTTATAAAGAACTTAAATTACTAGAGGAACAATTAAGCGATATAGAAAAAACCGAAAAAGAGATAACGTTAATAGAACAAAAAATTCCAGAAGAAAGGGAAAAACTTGAAAGGATAAATAAGCAAATAGAGACAATCCAAAGTTTATTAAATTTAAATGAAAAACAAAAAGAAATAAACTCTAGAGTTGAAAATATACAAATTAAATTTAATGAAAATAAACGAAACTATGACGAAGCATTAAACGCAAAAAAGAAAATACAAGAACTAGAAGAAAAAATAAAAATATATAAACCAGTTAAAAAAGCATTTAAAGGAATTGAAGAAATATCTCTATTATTTAATAATTTAGTAGGATATAATAATGAAATTAAAAGAGTAAAGGAAGAAATAGAATCCGTTCAAAATCTAATTGATGAACAAAAAGATAGTGAAAACAAGATCATGCTACTAGAAGAGAGAGAAAAACAGACTCATAAAAAAAGAGAACAAAAACAACAGATACGAACAGGCGGGATAGTGGCGGCAAGCGTTGGTTCACTTATCTTATTGTATAATTTATATTCATTAAATTGGATTGGAGGAGCTATTGGGGCAATAATTCTAGCCTTAGGCGCGTATCTGATAGTAAAAAATAACCCCAATGAAATAGAATCTGAATTGAACACTATACGTGTCCAAAGATACGAGCTAATGGGCGAAAAAGCTAGGTTAAAAGACTACCAAGAAACGATAAAAAAATACATTAACCAACTCCGAGAACTTGAATCTAAAAAGTCGAATCTAGATGAAGCTATAATATCCGAACTAAATCATCTACCAGGACAACCAAGAGAGTATAAATCTGTTGTAATTCTAACAAATTTACAGACAGTTAAAAATTTAAGAAATCAAATACAAGAAGATAATGAAACTTATACTAGACTCACTACTGAAAAAGAAAGTCTCAAAGAGAAAGCAGATTCTGTTGAACAACTTAGCTCTTCTCTTGAATCTATTAAAACTGAAAAAATTACTCTTGAAAATGAATCGGATAAAATTATTAATCAGATAGAAGAAATAGAAAAAAAGACTGGAATTACTAGAAAAGATGAAGACGTTATAAGAGGGAAATATAATGAGACTAGTGGTATTCTCACAGAATTGCTAACTAAAAAAAGACAATATCAGAGTAACTTAAAACGAAAACCTCTGTTACAAGAAAAAATAATAGAAATTAGTAATGAGATCAATATACATAAAGCAACTATACAAAAGGAGGAGAAAATGCTTCAAAGTTTAGAAGAGCAGGGAGTTAAAACTGAAGATGAAATTAAACTCAATGAAGAACGGGATGCTTATCTTAGTAAATCAGCACAATTAAAGCAAGAGGAGAAAGAACGAATAAACGATGTAAATAAAGCAATAAATGTAATGGAAAAAACAAAAGAACTAAGGGAACAATACCCCGTATTAGTTGATGAAGCTGAAAGAGAAGAGTTCAG
>JAFGHP010000065.1 GCA_016930055.1 Candidatus Bathyarchaeota archaeon
ATGCAAAGCTACTTTTTTTTAAAATTAAAATTTTAATAAATACTAATTTGATATATTTTTATATTTATGAAATTTTTAAATATATTGAATAAAAAATGACCGGTTCTCGTGTTAAGAAAGTGAAAGATCATATTTTACTAACCTCCTCTCGCCTAACTTTGAGGGAATTTACATTAAATGACTATGAAGACGTGTACAGCTATGCTTCAGATCCAGAAGTGGTAAAGTACATTCCTTGGAATATCTATACATTAGATGATGCGCGAAAATCCATCAACAGAAAGATAGCGGGGCAAAGAAAAAAACCCAGAGATACCTATGAATTGGCTGCACTCTTAAAAGAAGACGAGAAATTGATTGGAGAATGCTATCTAAGCTTGACTGATTTAATGGAAGCAGATTTGGGGTTTTGTATTCATAGAGATTATTGGGGAAGAGGAATAGCTACAGAGATAACTGGTATATTGTTGAAATTTGGTTTCCGAGAATTAAACCTTCATAGGATTATAGCTACATGTGATCCCAGAAACCAAGCATCAATTAATATTTTAGAGAAAAACGGATTCCGACGTGAAGGATATTTTAAAGAACATAAATTAATGAGAGGAAACTGGAGAGACTCTCTTTTTTATGCTATACTAGATAAAGAATGGAAAAATTGTATCAGAGAATAATTATTTACATTATTATGGATAGACTAGAAATCATAATGAAACTTTAAAAAAAATATTTAATGACTATTATAAAGATATTAAGTAAATTATTTGGGGTCTCCTAAACCTATGTCCCCTTTTTCATGTTTTTCTATAGCTTTTAGTTTCTCTTCTTTTGTTGGTTCCTGTACTCCAAACCAAAATAAAGCTGCTGCAACTAACCCCACTACTCCCGATACCATAAAAGGTGTCTGAGGGCTGAATACTTGCCAAAGCCACCCACCAAAAATTGCTGAAGGTGCTCCCACTAATGCAGCAAACGTACTCTGTGTACCCATTACTGTCGCTCTTTTTTCAGGTGGTACAATATCAGCGATTAATGCATTCCACGCTGGACCACCAGCGTAGCCTCCTCCTCCTCCAAAAGCCATAGCCATGCCACTGAATAAACGTACTCCAGCATACATTTCGAAACTAGCTGTATAAGCAATCAGCCACTGGGTTATTGGATTAGCAAGTCTACTAACCATTATGTTATTTTTTCTACCATATTTGTCGCTTAACATCCCTGCTGGTAGCGCTAATGCTGCCATCATTATTCCTACAATTGTGGAGATTATTCCTAATTGTGTGTTCGTTATTTTTATTACATCTAAAGCATATAGATTACTGAAATCCATAACAAGCCTTGCACTAAAACTGCCAATAACCGCCACCAATAACATTACTTTAATAGGTTTAGGTTGCTCCGTGACAAGTTTAATAGAAACCCTACTCTGGCTCTTCCTTTGGTCCTTAATATCAATCGTTTCTTTGATTACCCTCCACCTAATAAAAGTAACAATTAAACTTACAATAATCTGAATTATCAAAAAAACCTTTAAACCAAAAACATAACCCCACATATCCATACAGATACCTCCAATTGTAGGGCTGAAAATCATCGGTATACTTGTTATCGTATTGTAAGCTCCATAACCTGTACCTCTACTTCTGGAAGGAATCGAGTCCGCTACTATGGCTTGAAAAGCAGGCATATAGACGCTTTGTAACCCGTTAAACATTGCTGCAAGAATAATCCATTCCCAGCTGGGAGCAAGAAAATAAATTAATGGTGAGAACGTGCGGAAAAATGAACCCCAAATGATTATGCTCCTACGACCATATCTATCTGCAATAATGCCACCCGGCAAAGAAAATAACATGTTTTCAGCAGTAGTTATACCCGATATTAACCCAATAGCTAAAGCATCGGCCCCAAGAACATCCTTCAAATACTTAGGCCAAAACGGCATCCACGCCATCTGAACAACCATAAACGCAGTAGAAGTCAAAGAAATAGCTAATAAATTCTTATTACTAAACACTTCTTTTACCATCGAAAAATATTCCTTTAGATCCACAAAAACTTCCTCTTGAATAGTATTCTAGCTACTCTGGATTTTAGATATTTAATTTTATTGGATGAATGAATCGAATAAATACGGATTTTTTGAGCAAATGATATCTAAATTGATTTACTAATTGTAATATTAAATATATAACTAATAAATTATATATGATTAGATTAAATATCCTAATTTTGTGAAATTATAGAACCTGAATACATAGAAGAGTTTTTACTATATTTGCGTACCCTAAATTTAAAGGAAATTTACTTTTTAAGTAATTAGTTTGTTAATAGAATATATCAGAAACAAGATTTATTAAAACTGGTTATATGGATTGATTAGAATGCCCTGGTATGGTTCCCATAGTTATCTAAACGAATTTATTCGCATCAACAATTGCAGAAAAATAATGGAGATCGGTGTCTACAACGGTGAGAATGCGAAGAGAATGGTTTTAACTGCCATAGAAAACTCGCCACCCCACAAGGTAGAATACTACGGATTCGACTTCTTCTCCTACTATACTGTGGAACGCGTCGGGAGAAAACTGGATGAAACCGGATGCAAGTATAAACTCATTGAAGGCAACACCTTGAAGACCCTCCCAGAAGCCACCAAAATATTACCGAAGATGGACATAATCTTCATAGATGGAGGAAAATCCAGCAGAGAAGCCATGAACGACTGGGAATACTCAGAAAAACTCATGCACGACAAGACAAGCGTCTTCGTCCATAATGTTGATTTCAGTGGCGTAAGCAGAGCTGTTGATAGCATCAGTCGCCAAAATTACACTGTAGAAATATTTTACTCCCCATCAGAAGGCACAGTAGCCCTAATAAAGAAAAAAATGATACCTCAACAAAAACACCAAAACTAAAAAAAAGACACCATTCCAAAAGAAAAACTTCTGCTTATCACTGGTTACCAGTGATAAGATTTTTCTTCTGTAATTGTTTCACGTAGTTCACTGGGTCTCTGTTTGTATCTAATGGTAATTTGAGGTAAGCTGCTTTCGGGTTTCCATATATTGGCAGGGTTAAACTGTGTAGTGTTAGGGTTTTTCCGCATATCCCATAGCCCTCGGGATAACTCATATGTCCTCGTATGACCCATTTCAGGTGATTCTCTTTAAGAAACTTCTCTGTAGAAGCTGTACCTACATTGTATCCGTGACCCCTAGAATTCAAACTGTCCAGAGGCATAAATGTAGGGTCACTCCACAGCATCTCAATCAGAGTAGGGTTATCAGGATGATTCAGGTGAGCAACAGCAATCCTGCTCAAGCTCGTAGTTGACAACGGAATATGACCATGAACCAGAAAAGCATAACCAGGAACCACTGCTGCTGTAAGCAAACAATCCATAAAATGCTGCACAGCCTCCATAACAGCTGAAGCATCTTCACCAAAACGAACCACCTCGGAGATGTAACTCCTAGGCCTAGCAGGAACATCCCTCGGACCCTCATGGTTCCCCCGTAAAAGAAAAACATGCTCAGGATGGTTAACTAGTAACTCGGAAACAGTCTGCAGAACCCCTAAACTATCTGGCCCCCTATCAACGTAATCTCCCAGAAACAAGACATAATGGTCACCACCAAGCCAACCCTCTACCTCCTCCTTCTCCAGAATCCTCTTCAAGGTCACCAGATCTCCATGAATATCACCAACAACAATCAATTCACCTCTCTCAGGCAACACTACAAACCTGTCACTGCCCTCAAGAATCCTAATTGCCTTTCCAAGGACCTCAGTGAACACACGATCGTCCATAAATCAAAAAAACACACTACATCCCATAAACAATACGAAAAAAATACTGCTTATCACTAGCTAGTAGTAATAAGAAAAATAAAAAAACCGAGATCCTTAAGTCTATCTATTAATTTCTGCTAGTCCTGTTTTGACGCCGTTTGTCAGGTATCTACGCCAACCAAGGGTGAATAATCTGAATCCTTTTTCTATGAATTTGTTGGGTTCCATTCCTCCTGGGATAAACCATGAACCAGGGATAACTCCCGCATTGTTGCAGGCTTTCACTATTTTGTCTAGGGCATCCTGGTACACTGGATTGTAATATTCTTCTGGCATGCCCATGCTGATTGACAGATCTGAGGGACCAACGAGGGCAACATCTACTCCAGGCACTGAAAGGATCTCCTCCAAATTGCTGAGTGCCTCCGCTGTTTCAATCTGAGGAAGCACCAACACCCCATCATTGACGACTTTAGAGTATTCTTTGAAAGATTTGAAGGTCCCCCAGTACTGAGCTGAACTCATTATGGCACTCCTGAAACCCTCAGGTGGATACTTACAGCTCTGAACAGCTTTCACCGCCTCTTCCTTAGTGTTAACCATCGGAATAATGATGCCCTTAGCACCAATGTCAAGAGCATAACAGATAAGAGCAGGATTATTCTCCCCAACCCTAACAATAGGGGTAGCGTGCCTACCCTTCATAGCCTGCATCTGAGGCTTCAAATCTTTAATCTCTAGATCCGTGTGCTGAGTATCAAAGAAAATGAAGTCGAACCCAGAGTCAGCTAAAAGATCTACTGGGTCCCTCAAACCACAACTCGTCCCAATCGCGACCTTACCTTCCCTCAACATGTTTTTAATAATATTTGCACTCAAAACAAAAACCTCTCTACTTCCAGCATACCAGCCCTTTAACATTTTTAACATTTTCCAATCACAAAAGAGTATTAAGCATGCTTTTTTATGAAAAATTTTTGTGAAATTGTTGTGTTGTTATTCTTTTCACCAATACCTTTTTATATAAATGTGATATATATCTCACATGATGTTATATATGTATAACAATATGTTATATAATAATAACAAGAATAAAAGGGAAAAAGGAGAACAAAACCATGTCTGAATTAGGTTGGCCTATAATCAGTTTATTCATAGGAGGAACCCTTATCGCCTTCTTAGCTCTTTATTTATTTAAAATCCGTAGAGAACTCAAAGCTGGTTATCCTCTAAAAGATGAGAGGACTGAAAGGATAACTGGAAAAGCAGCGATGGGAACATATTACGTCACACTCTTCTTCTTAGTTGCTCAATGTTTCTGGATTCTTTTAGGTTACGAAGTAATGCATTTACCTGAAATTGAAGCAGGCTGGTACAGCATTTCCACGATGATGGTCATGGGTTTCTCTTTTGGCATACTGAATTGGTATTATGTTAGAAAGGAAGAACAGCCTTGAAAACCAGAATAAAAGAACTAAGGGCAAGGCACGACATGACCCAAGAAGATTTAGCAAAAAAAGTTGGAGTGAGAAGAGAAACCATACTCTACCTTGAAAAAGGAAAGTATAATCCCTCTCTCCTTTTAGCACACCAAATAGCTAAAGCCCTGCAGTCTACCATTGAGGAGTTATTCCTTTTTGATGAAGAAGAATAAATACTCATTAAATGAACTTGATATAACGTAATGAAGGTCTAGGTGTTTAAAAATGAGCGAAGCTGTGTCACTAAAAGAGGTTTCAAAGAGTTATGGAGAGATTCAAGCAGTCAAAGATTTGAATCTGAATATCCCAACAGGAATCGTCTATGGACTCTTGGGACCTAATGGTAGTGGTAAATCTACTACCATGAAGATGATGCTTAGTCTAGTCAAACCTGATTCAGGAAGCATAAGCATTTATGGAGTTGACCCACAGAAAGACCCTCTTGCAGTAAAACGCATGATTGGCTATGTCCCTGAGACCCTACGGCTTTACGAGTTTTTAACTAGTTGGGAATACCTAGAGTTCCTCTGCGTTATTCACGGATTAAATCCCTCAGAAGAGGAGCCAAGAATAAAAGAGTTCTTTGAAGCTTTCGAGCTGAAAGGCCACGAAAACGAGATGATGGGCGGATACAGCCATGGTATGAAACAGAAAATAGCTATAATAAGTGCTCTTTTGGGTAAACCAAAGTTATTGATCCTTGATGAACCACTGAGCGGACTTGACCCAAAATCAGCTAAAATTGTGAAAGACCTGTTAACAGAACTCTCGAAAGAAGGAGTAACAACAATATTCAGCACCCATGTAATGGAGATTGCTGACGCAATCTGCGATAAAATAGGCATCCTCTACAATGGTAAAAAAATAGTTGAAGCAACTCCCGCAGAAATTAAGAAGATGGCAAATGTCCCCGGATCAAGCTTAGAGCAGGTTTTCCTAGAGATCACGGGCTCATCTGAGCTTAAACCCATCGTTGATGCTTTGATAGGAAAAAGTGACAAGCATTGAATTTAGTAACATCTTTGAAAATAGCTGATATCCTAATACTTGCATCTGCCCGAGTAAAAAGCACTGGAATGAAAGTTAAGAGCAAGACAAGTATATGGGAATACACTAACTTCACAATGGCAGCTTTTTTTGCTATACTTTCTTGTGCGGGTGTTTTTTATGCTGTACAAAATTATGGAATAAGCAGCATTATGGTTAAACTCATTTTTGATCAAATAGCCTTCTTCATTCCCGTAGGAGTAACCTTCAGCTGCATAATTTTCGCAGTTTTTTACGAATTTAACCAATCAACTTTTAACATCTCCCTCGACGCCATTAACTGGCTACCCATAAGTGCAAGTGACTACGTTTTAGGGTCAAGTATCTGTACATTATACTTCAGTTTACCAATCTTAGGACTAGCATATGGAGCATCATTAATCCTCGCATTAATGACAAATTCCTTAATGGTCTGGGGATTATCCCTATTCTTAGGAATCGTAGGAGGACTCATCGGGGGTTTCGCCACAGAGATTCTAAGAGCTTTAACCAACAAGGCTTCAACAACTCTATTCAAAAAAGGGGGAAGAGCCTCAATCATTGGACGATTTATCCTTTACATGGTTTTCCTTTCAGCTTTCATGATAATATTTAACAGCGTAGTTATTCTCCAGATTGCAGAATGGTTTAACATTGTTGCTGGAGGAGCTTGGTTCTTTCCATTATTTTGGCCAAGCCTAGCAGTATTAAGTCTACAAACCAATGATCTCTTGATGTCCCTTGTATACTCTTCTTTATCACTACTTTTAGCAGGAATATTTTTTGTTACTGGATCAAAAATACGTGAAAGAAACTGGGTTCCAGAGCCAGTCTCATCAGTAATTTCTTCAGCAGAAACTTTGAAACCTTTAGCAACCTCAAAAGGATTCCTAGGATTCGGAAGAGTAGAAGCAAAAATAATTGAAAAAGACTTTAGAGGGCTAATAAGAAGACGCGAATTGATGGTATATCTCGCTGTGCCTTTCATTATGATTATCATAAGCATAGTTAGCGAGGGATTAGGCGTACTCTTCGACCCTGCAGCTCACCCTACAGAAAAAGTAGGTTTATTCGGAAACTTCGGTTTAGGAGTAATATACCTAGTATACTTTCTCTCAATCATAAGCATTGGACAAGAAGGAGGAGCAGCAATCAACCTTCTTACAGCACCAATCAAACCCAGTAACATTGCTAGAGCAAAACTAATTTCAGCACTGATATTACCTCTAATAATATTCGCATTAATGATACTAAGCATAATCATAATCGTGAAACCAGATACAAGTCTACTAATGCTATCAATTGTATTTGGTTTATCATGCATAACTGAAACAAGCGAAGTAGGATTAATATTAGGTTCACGATTTGTAGACTATAACGAAGTACCAAGAGCACGTTTCGTCCGCCCAGAAGGCATAATTGCAGGAATCATAGTAGTTGGAATGATACTTTTATCAAACTTTGCAACATTATGGTTCGCAGAAGACCTTGAACTCGGAGTAGTCACAGTTCCAGCCCAAGCATTAATGATAGCCTTTTTAGGACTAATCCTCAATATTGCTTTCCTCAAAATTCTGCCAAGCAACATAAAACATGGACTCGAAAAAGCACCTATATAAAATATTTTTAAAAAACATGACAATCCATGAAAATTTCTATTTTAAATAGTATTATATAGATAAACATGAAAAATGCTTTTCAAAAAGGTCTAAAAACATTTAAGAGGAATCGCTTTGGATGACTATGCTTTAAGCACAATTAACTCTGAGAAAGAGTGGGAAGAATATCTTCAATTGCTTCGAACCGTTTTCGGAGAACATGAAGGTGTTGATAATATTGTTAAAAGACTTAAGGAAAATCACCCAAAATTTACTTGGAATAACATCTTCATAGTTAAACACAAAGAAAAAATTGTTGCCACCCTAAACCTGATTCCTCAAACTTGGAGCATCAATGATATATCAATAAAAGTAGCAGAAATGGGAATGGTTGCAACATTACCCGAATACAGAAAACTAGGAATCCAGAGACTCCTAAATAAGGAATACGATAAAAAAATATTTAAAGAAAATTATGACTTGTCAGCAATTGAAGGAATACCCTATTTCTACCGCCAATTTGGTTACGAGTACACATTACCCCTAGATGTTGAAACCCGAATTTCCCTCAATAAAATACCCGATTATAAAGAAGAATTTCAGATACGACAATTTCAAGAAAAAGACATATTAAAAGCATCAAAGCTACTTCAAAAAACCCAAAAAAAATACTTAATACACAGCATACGTGACAACGACATCTGGAAAATGCAGTACAAAACAGGTTGGCAAGCAGACTGGCCTTTCGAAGGATATGTAGTCGAAGACCAAAGGGAAACTATAGCATACTTCAGGATAAGCATAAAAGAAAATAAACTATTTCTCATCGAAATATCTGAAACAAACCAACCAGTAGCAGAGTCGATTCTGGGATTTCTCAAAAAACATGCAAAAAAACATGGATTGACTGAAATAATATCAAGAATAAGCAACGATGAGCCCTTCAGCAACACATTAAAAACTTTAGGAGCAGAACCAAACAGACCATACGCATGGCAAATAAAAGTAATAGATCATTTAAGCCTCTTAAAAAAAATGCAACCCCTCTTAGAACTTAGATTAGAAGCATCAGAATATAGAAACCTATCAGATAAAATAAAAATAAACCTATACAAAAAATGTATCCAACTAGATATAAAAGAAGGTAAACTTAATCAAACCCTTCTTTGTGAGGGCCTCAGAAGCGACGAAATTAGGATAAACTATGATGTTTTCCCCCAACTTCTTTCCGGAACCAAAAAAATAGAAGAATTATGCACTATTTACAAAGACGTGTCCGTGACACCAAAATATTTGAAATTAATTGACACGCTGTTTCCTAATGGTGTTTCATTCATTAATGCATGTTATTAAAATAACATTTGGTAAATTCCCCAAAAATTGATAAATTTTTACTAAATATTGGTAAAGAAACAAAACATTTATTAGTAAATCTTTACCAAATTATTATGTAAAAAACCTTCGAAATAAAGGAGCGGTGGTAGAAAAATGGGTCTGCTGTCTAACCATGAATCAACGGTCTGGAAAGAGTTTCAAAGAGGCAACTCCACAGGTGTAATAGCAGAAAAATACGAGAAAGATGGATGGACACCAGCTTACACTTCAAGAGTCCTTAACCGTGCAAGAAACAAAATTTCTAAAACTCTTAAACAACAAGCTAATAGTCTACGACTTGATGTTGAGAGCCTTCTAGATTATAAAGGACTTTTGATAGGATTTGATTATCAAACTAATACTCAAGTATATTGTGTTTACACCCAGGAGTTAGGTGTAGTTATCTGGTATCGTCATTCTTCTTACGCTGGAAAACTTTGCCCTGAATGCCCAAAAGAAGATGAATGCAGAGAAGCTCTTGATGCAATAATAAAAGAATACGACATTCAGTTGAGACCCGATGAAGAAGCTCTACATATGACCCAAAGTTCTACTGCAATATTCAACAAACTTGCAGCAAAGGAGACTCCCAGATATAAAAGGAGAGAGGAGGTTGATTAAAAATGGTTGAAAAAGAAGTTAAAGTAATAAAACCACCAGTTGAGAGAATAACTAGTGGTAAAATATTCAGACCCTCGAGGGCATATTTATACAAAATGTGGCTACAAGGCTTAATTGCTGCATTCTTGATATGGGCTATAACCATTTTATGTTTCATAGGATTCGCATATCTGTTGGCTACAGATCCTGCAAAACATCCTGCAGCAGAGATCATAATCGCAAGATACTGGAATCCAATAAACTACTGGACAATAACATTAAACCTAGTCTGGTTGATACCTTACATGATTTTTGCACCAACATACGTAAATAAAATAGAGTACTCAGTAAAATCTGAGTCCGGCGGAACGATGCCAGAAGTATATGTTAAAAAAGGTATAGTAACAATCAGTCGAAAACATGTCCCCTTCAGAACCATCACAAACATAGAGAGTAAAGCAGGCCCCTTCGACAGAATGTTTGGTATCGGAAGCGTAAGCATAGAGACAGCAGGGTATTCAGGAAGCCAAGCGACAGGGCCAGAAGTAAAGTTGGAAGGCATTCTATTTTATGAAGAGGTAAGAGACTTTATCCTGAATGAACTTAGGAAATATCGAGCCCCTTATGTTACTGGAACTGAAATAGCTAAAATCGAAGAAGAACCAGTCCCCCGTGGTCCCGGATTAGACGATGAGATCCTAATCACTCTTCGAGAGATCAGGGATCTCTTAAAAAATAAATAAATCACAATTTTTTCTCCATGTAAATATAACCTGGGCCTTCACTCATGGTTTCAGGATACTTCTCTATTTCAATGAATCCATTAGATCTGTATATGTGAATTGCTGTCTCCAAATATTTTGCAGTATCTAAACGAACAACCGAATAACCCAATTCACGTGCCTTATCTAAAAGTTTTTCAAGCATTTTTTTCCATAACCTTTGCCTCTGTAACTGGGTCTAACATACATTCTTTTAATCTCCCCAACACTATCATCAAGTCTTCTTAACGCACCCATACCAGCGGTTACTCCGTCAACTTTCAAAATATAGAGAATTCCTTCTGAAGGCTTTAAAGATGAAAGGCTCCTACCAAAATTAGCTTCAATCATTTTTCGTGCATATTCTCCAATATTTGAATCAATTTTTTGTTTCTCATACCCCGTTTAATTGATCTGTCAATTACATAGGTAAAATATTCTACACAAAGCTCGAAATTTCGTCTCTATGTTTTTTATCATCATAAGAAAAAAAGTAAGCCAAATTTTATCATAATTAAATTAGGATTATTTTCATTATAAATCTAATTAGAGAATGATTCAGTTAATTTATGTATTTAATTAATTTAAAAAATCATTTTTCTTAGATGAATATTAAAAGAAAATTCGATATTATTTTTTATTTTGTTGACGCCATAAGTCTGCTACTTCTGAAACGAAAGGTCTGCAATGATTAAAAAACTGCTGATAACCAACGCAGAGGTAATTTAATCCTTTTTCTCCATCAGGTGTAGTAATGAACCTGTTTTTTGGGCATTCTCCATTACACATATTCCTGACATCGCATTCCCTGCAATAACTTGGTAGTGTTTCTAATTTGGCTCTACCAAACTCTTTTTGTTTGGGGTTTTCAAGCAATTTTCCTAGATGAGTGGTTTCAATATTCCCAAGAAGATATTCAGGTTTAACATAGTGGTCACATGAATAGAAATCTCCATTATGTTCAATTACAGGAATATCTCCACACACGGGTCTAAAAATACATAAAGAATGTTCTTGATTGAAAGCGGTTCTAAGAGCTTCCTCAAAGATCTGCACTTTTATACTCCCAACATCTTTAGAAACCCATTCATCAAAAATTGTGCAGAGGAAAACTCCCCAATCTTCAGCAGATACACTTAAAGAACTTACTACATTAACAGAGTTGGGTAGCAAATCAACAACTGGCATAAAAGTCAAGTACTGAGCACCTATATCTTTAAAGAACCTATAAACCTGTAACGGAAAATGAACATTATAAGAATTTACTGCACATAAAACATCTATATGAACCCCGTATTTCTGTAGGATTCTATATCCATTCATAGTTAATTCATGTGTTGGCTTATGATCTTTAGTTAAACGATGTTTGTTATGTATTTCACTTGGGCCATCAATGCTTATCCCCACCGCAAAACCTTCTTTAGAGAAAAACTGGCACAACTCTTCATTAAGCAGAGTTCCGTTAGTCTGGACACCATTAAATATGCGTTTATTTTTAGGCAGATATTTTCTCTGCAATTCAACTATTTTTTTGAAATATTCTAATCCTAACATAGTGGGTTCTCCACCATGCCAAGAAAAGCTTATTACATCTTCTGAGCAAGCTTCGATGTGCTGTTTAATATATTTCTCTAAAATTTCGTAGGACATTCGAAAATCTTCATCACTTGGATAAAGATCTTTTTTCTCAAGATAGTAACAATACTGGCATCCTAAATTACAGATAGCTCCAATCGGTTTAACAAAAACCTGAAACGCACGTGAAGCTTTGGTCATTAAATAAGTAAAGTACACAGTTATGATAAAATTATTGATTAATATTTAGGCTAATCAGAAATTTTTTAGTAATGAACTTGCTTTATTATTTTTTTTTTCGATTAACGAATTTATAAGTAACATTATATTATGACAAGTCGTTTTATAATGTTATAGGTGGAAAATTTACCTGGAACAAACTGATCTATTCATAGCAATAATTGACATATGCTTCTTAATTTTAGTAGCAGAAGTGGCTGCAACGGTTGGTGCTAAATTAAATTTACCTCGAATAATCGGGCCACTACTTGCAGGAATAATTTTTGGACCCTATTTTTTAGGTGGATATATCCTTGGTGAAAGACCTTTTATTGAGTATAATGAAATAATTTTAATTTTCGGGGAAATTGGTGCAGTTCTGCTACTATTTCAAGCAGGTCTACATATGCGTTTCCGTGATCTATTGAACTCTGGTATAGCTTCTTTAGTTATCGCATCAATGGGAGTTATTGTTCCATTTGTAATTGGTCTAGTTACTGCGATGATGCTCAACTATAATATTATCACGGGAATGATAATAGGGGGAGCATTAAGCGCAACCTCAATCGCTATCAGTTTAAAATGTTTAAGCGAAGTCAACCAGTTAGGATCCGCTGAAGCTAAACTAATAATTGGTGCAGCAATAATTGACGATGTCATAGCGTTAAGCATAGCTAGTGTTATACTTAGTATAGCTGCGGATTCTACAATTAATTTCAGTTTAACAAAATTTCTGCAGTCGATTGGTAGTACATTACTAATCTGGTTCGTCTTCACAGCATTTAGTAGTTGGGCAATACCAAAATTCACAGATTACATAGACCAATTAGAAAGATATGACGAAACAAACCAAAACCTGATTCCCATCGCTTCGATACTACTCTGTTTCGGTTTTGCTAGCATCTCAGGTCTACTCGGTTTAAGCCCATTAGTGGGAGCCTTCATTGCAGGTATGGCAGTAGCTGGGAGCCGATTTGAAGAGGATGTAGCAATTTTTGTTGAAACCTTGGGAATAATCTTTATTCCATTATTCTTTATTTTAGCTGGCGCAGGGGTTAATCCTCAAACAATTTTGTCTGCAGATTTTTTCTTGATAGCGATTCTTGGTTTAGGAGCTGTTGTCAGTAAATTGGTTGGATGCGGTATTCCTGCACAGTTCTTCTTGAATAATAAAGAAAAAGGTCGTAGAGTAGGATATGGAATGATAAGCAGAGGCGAGATAGGTTTAGTAATATCAAGCATTGGGACAACATATGGTCTTATTTCAGATGAAATATATGCTGCTCTGATTACAGTTGTTTTTATTACAACCCTTTTACCACCATTTTTATTAAAACAATCTTACATGAATGATCCTTCATGCATTATTCCAGATCATCTTAAAGAATAAATTTAAAAAATAAAATCAAATTTCCAGGCTTTTCAGAAAATTATCAATTTTTTCAGTAAAACTTCCCGTATCTACTTCTGTTTTTTTATGAAGTTTAATCATGTTAAGAGGTTTTTCTTTTAAAATATTTTTAATATCTTCAAGAGCCTTAGGATCTTTATCATCTCCTGTACTAAAAACAGCTGTTTTCCTTAAAACATCAAAATTTTGATTAATGTATGTTCTTATAGGCGTTGAAATCGTTCCATTCCAAATCGGAGTTCCGATTAACACTAAATCGTAATCAGATGGATTTTTGGTAGCTGGTTTTATTTCAGTTAAGATTCTACTACCTGCATCCTTTCCTGCCATTAACCATCCAATAGGTCCACTTCTGTTTTTAAGATCAAAAATTTCCTCTATATCAAAATTATTTTTAGCTGAAATATACTCAGCAACTTTTTTAGTAGTCCCGGTACGCGAATAATAAACTACTAGAACGTTAGATTTATTCATCACACCACTTACCTTGTTTTCTATGACCTTCTTAGAAATCGTAATTATTTAATCCTAACAAATTATCTTGATTTCAGAACATCCAAGACCTTAAGAAACCCCTGTTTCAGAAACTGAAACAAGTGTTACAAGAACTATCTAAAAAGAAGCATCATATATGTTAAAACGAGGTAAAAAAAGAGGTGAAAAAATGAGCAATAAAAAAACCTTGGGGATAATCGCAATAGTAATAGGAATTATCGCAATATCTGCATTGACACTACCTGCACTAGCAGCACCTAATAATTATAGTCAAAACAATAGCTCTGGAGATGGAATCTGTGATCAAGACTGTGACCAAACACAGACTCGATTAATGAAGAGAGATGGTTCATGCTATAATGGAACAAATACCGTTAATGGTACACAAATACAAAACAGATATTGCTATTATAACACTAATGGCTGCGAAGGAACCGGATCCCAATATAGACATCAAAATAAGAATGGTAACTAAATAAAAGATCCTTTTTTATATTTTTTATATTAAAGATTTTATAATGTTTCATTGTTTTACTGAATCTTAAGTTAATTTAGAATCGTCATTTTTTGTTTGCAGCCAATCCGTCAATGTAATTTTATTAGTATTGTAATGTTTCTCTGCGGTCACAACCCCTCTTTCAATAAGACCAACAAGTATCCTATGGATTTTAACTCTGGATAATTTTAATTCGTAAGACAAGTCCTTCTGAAGCATTGAACCACCTGACTGAGCAATTGCTTCAACAACCCTCTTCTCCTCGTCGTTAAGCAACCTGAGAGTGACATCAAAGGGGCTTATCTGTTTATTTTCATTGCTGGTTTTTTCTTCAATTTTTTTTATTTCTTGTTCAATAGGTTTAGAGGCTTTCACATTTTTAAGACGAGGAAAAAATATTAAGATAATTAAAACACTCAGAAGTATAATAATAACTATCCCGATTAAAAGTAACATTTGGCTATTGAAACCCCTGTCATCAGGAGGTCCATACTGACCAATTAAATTAAGACCCCACATTGTTCAAAATATTGTTAAACTGAATTAAAATCATTTTCAAATTATCTTAGAACTATTATAAGAAAAAACCCAAAAACTAAATCTTAATGTAAATTAGAAAAAATTCAAGAGTACAGTAAAAAATTTTAAAAATTGGTTTTATTCCTACCTTTTCCGAGTTTAGTTCTAACGACGTCCTCCTCCACCACCACCCCTGCCACCTCCACCTCCACGGCTCCCACCGCCTCTAGATCCACCACTGCTTCGTCCACCACTAGACGTTGAAGGCATTCTAGCACGAATTATTGGACTGAAATGGGTTCGACTCATTGTCACCATGGGTGTAATATCTAGTTTAATGTTAAAAGAGTTCATTGCTTCAACTACTTTATCTCCTACCCCTAGGCTGGTTCCATAGACCAACCAGTTTCCCCACATACTCATATCTTCTGTTGAATATTTTCTCATCTGAGCCATATCGCTTAAATGATTCCGGAAAGCATTCCATTCAAGTTTTTCCCTATAATATCCGTTTTTCCATCTACCAAAGAGAGTATCAGGGAAAGAATATGCAAGTAATATTTGTGCACCAGAAACCAAAGCTAATAAAAAGGGGGTTATTAGAAGGTAACTAACTACAGGAGCTAAAATATATAAAATCAATGTAATAACTAAAATGGCTATAGGTATAATTGTTATTTTTGTTATTCTTGATCTACCTTTCTCGAATAAATTATTAATAACATTTTCCCAACCCCAACTTGAATCCGCTTTAGATTGGATTTGAGTAACTCCAAAAAGTTTCGGGAATAAGATAAAACGTATCAAGGTTCCTATGAATCCATACATCCAAAATCCTAAAAATATTCCTATAAGAAGACTTTCAGGGAAGGGCATTTGGAAAATTAAGATAGGGATAATGTTACCTATTGTTAGGAAAATCAATAAGAATACTATTTCTTGTGTTGGTATTGAAGTTAATATTCCGGTTTTATTCATTACTCTTGAATTAGTTAGGGTTTGTAAGAATTTTTGTGCATTGTAGGCATTAATGTCGTAAACTCCAGAATTCATTTTATTTGCTAATTTTTTTAGATTATTGGTATTAAAAATACGAACATTTTTTGTAGATTCTTTTGCATCAGTTGAATAATTTTTTAGGAAACCAATTACGCTTTGCTCATATCCCGTCTCTACATTTTCATCAAGAATTAGAATTTTTATTCCTTCATCATTAGTTTCTATTTTTATTTTCTTCCTTTGATGTAAGTCAAGGAGCGTAGAGTAAAACCCATTATCGTCAAAATCATCAACTGAACCTTTAAAAATTAAATTGACTAACCATGGACGCCTTTCTGGGTTTGGAACACCACTTAAATATGTTGGTATAGTAGCATCACCTTCACTACCAAACCTAAACCATAATATCAGGAAAAGAAAGGGGAGAACAATGACAGAAGCTTTCGAGATGTATCCAAGCCAAGTGGCTGCAAAATATTTGATGTTGTAAATAGTGTTCGCTTGGTCGGTCAGGCTTTTAGTATTGGTTTCTTCAGTTACATAAGCATAAGATCTCCATGGAGAGTTGGTTGTCTCTGTGAGCATTTCGACTTCAATTAATTCGTTCTCAGCTGAGCTACCACTGATTATAGTGTCACCTCCCGAGTTTAATATGTTTAAACTTGGTGGATGTTGGTAGACTGTTGATAAATAACTTGAATCCTTCAGAATTATTTTTACATCCTTGTAGACTAAATGTTCTCTCGCTAACATGAGATTAAAGTGATCATAGGAACCATCAGATTCTATTTCAGGGATAATATTGAATCGGAACCTTACTTCGTATGTTCCAGGTGAAAAATAGTTTGGGTTATAACAGCCAGCTTCATTTACATAAGCTAGATTGAAGATTGTCCATTCATCATCGTAATTTGTGTTACCTGATAAAATTGTTAGGTTTTCTTTGTAATCTTTAACGTATGATATTGTTCCAGTTGGTGAATTTATTTCAATAAATTTGATGTGCGGTCTTGATAAATCGTTTATGCTAAGATCCATGTCCCAGAATCGGTAAAGCATACGAGTATCAACATTTCCAGTAAGATGATAGATGTATGTTTCATCTAAGGTACCATTACGATATAGAATCGCAGTGTATTCGATGAAGTCTCCACTACGATCAGAAGAAGAGATAATCGGTACAGTAAATATCCCTAAAATACCTATAATCAAAGTAACTACTATCAAAAAAACAATTAACCTATTTTCCTCATAACTACCTAACCTTTGAGACATTCTAGATATGAAGGACTCATTAGGGGGAGCATTGATCATACATGATATTAATAATATTATAGACTTATAGTTATGCTAGAAACGCAAAGAAAAAAGAGCATTTACCTTGAAAACTCATTAGAGATATTTTCAGTATATTTAATTCAATTATTTAACTGTGATAAAATAGTTTAGACCCGATTAAATGTTCTAATCTATTGAACAAATGTTCTAAACTTTGGTTTTATATTTGTTTTAGAACCTAATAATATTAGTGATAGAGAATATGCTGAAAAGGGGCTTCTTGAAAATTCGAAAAAAATATCTTGTATTAACTTTTCTAATAATGATTTTTATTGGTTTTTCTTTTTCCCAATATTTGGATAATCCAAGTAAAGTATATGCTGAATCAGATAGGAAGGCGTTAAGTGTTGACAAGAACCTGGTTATAGCAAACACTAGGTTTGCTTTGAATATCTTTAAAGAGCTTCAAAAAGAGGATGTAAGCAAGAACATTTTCATTTCTCCTTTAAGTATATCGCTTGCTCTTAGCATGACCTATAATGGCGCAAATGCTTCCACTAAAGAAGCGATGGCTGAAACTCTGCAGATTAAAGATTTTAGTTTACAAGAAGTTAATGAAGGTTTTAAGAATCTAATAGAATCTTTGTTAACGGTTGATGACCAAGTTAGCTTAAATATTGGTAATTCTGTCTGGATAAGGAAAAATTTCGAGTCCGCAGTTAAAACTGGTTTCAAAGAATCTTTGATGACATATTATTCGAGCGAAATATATTCACGTCAATTTAGTGACCCTAAAACGATTGATGAGATTAATGGTTGGGTCAATAATGAAACGAATGGAAAAATTGACAAGATCATTGATGAAATCGATGGAGAAATTGTAATGTTCTTACTAAATGCAATCTACTTTAAGGGTGATTGGATAAAGAAATTTGATGAATCGAAAACCAGTCAAAATGTTTTCTATCTACAAAACAATGAAACAGTAAACGCAGAATTAATGCATAATATTGAAAAATATTTTTACTACTTAGATGATAATGTTCAAGTTGCGAGACTGCCATATGGTCGAGATAAAATCGCCATGTATGTTTTCCTTCCTAAAGAAGGCATAAATTTAGACGATTACACAGAAAGTCTTGACCAACAAACTTTAGAAGATATTTTTTCTGGTATGACTTTAACTGAACTCGAGTTGACTCTACCAAAATTTAAGGTAGAATACGGAAAAAAGGCGCTAAAAGATGTTTTAACTAAACTTGGAATGGGTATAGCCTTTGACAGGGCACAAGCAAACTTAGAGGGAATAGCCTCTGTTGAATCAGAGAACCTCTTCATTTCATTCGTAGATCATAAAGCAGTAATCGAAGTTAATGAGAAAGGAACAGAAGCTGCTGCAGTAACAAATGTGGGTATCGGATTGACAAGCATACCGATGAGGACAAAATTCACAGTGAATAGACCACATCTTTTAATGATAAGAGACGATCGTAGTGGGTCTATTTTGTTTATGGGAAAAATAACTGACCCTACCCAATCTGTTTCCCCTTAATGTTTAAATCCTGATACATCTATTTCTTCAAATTTTTGAATATACGCATTTACATCAAATTTTTTTGATGTGCCTGAAAAGCTCATGTACCTTATTTTACCGAAGATTGATCGTTCAGGCCATGGTCTATCATGTAAACCTCCAATACTCCAAGCACACCCAGTGTAACCATTAGGATCTCTTCCATCCAATTCGTAT
Source organism: Candidatus Bathyarchaeota archaeon (assembly GCA_016930055.1). Taxonomy (GTDB): domain Archaea; phylum Thermoproteota; class Bathyarchaeia; order TCS64; family TCS64; genus UBA8941. The sequence goes on from JAFGHP010000065.1 coordinate 19,384, forward strand.
CTGTCATTCAGTAAAATTGCTGTGGATAATGCTTCCTCTGCTGTGC
>JAFGHP010000066.1 GCA_016930055.1 Candidatus Bathyarchaeota archaeon
ATTCTGGATCGCAAAACCCGGAGGAGGTGCTGGTTCCTTTTCCTGCAAAAAGAATACAGGACAAATCCAGGGCATTATTATGAACAAATTTTCTGGATTACCCAATCCTCTATGAAGGTAAAGGGCTCGGGAGCCTATATTCCACGGGGCGGAAAACAGTAAAACATGGAAATTATTATTGATAAGAGAGAACGCTATGCTTATAAATTTACCATAAGCAACATTCATAAGGAGAACCTGAAGGTGGGAGATTATGACTTAATCAAGGATGATTGTTTTATTGCCATTGTCGAAAGAAAGACCCTGGATCATTTTCTGCATTAATCCTAAGACCAATTTATTTTATAGCCCCTCCTACACCGCTGATATCCCGGCTTAACTTTTTGTTATTTTTCCGGATATCCAATTTGTCTTTTTTAAAAACCGGAAACTAGCCAATGAATGGCTATACCGCTGGTTTAAAAGAATCTGGATTCATTATGAAATACAGTAACTTATAATAAGCCTAAAATAGTGATGAGTAATCAGTAATAAGTGATGATCCAATGCAAAGTTGCGGGAATGTTTTGATACAATGATACAAGGATGGTAAAGTCCAATTCTGATATTACCTGAATATTTATAGTAAGAGATAATTTCCTTCTTTTAAAATGTAAGGGCTACCTTACTATGGTAGCCCTAAAAAGTCTTAGAGATTTTTTATTTATTTAGTATTAAGTAAGGAAAACCTATTGACCTAAAACTGCATCCATTATTTCTGGACCAATATCTTCCCTTATTTTAGGCCATACAAGATCTTTATTCTTTTTAGCAAATCCAGCTAATTCTTCATCTGTGAAGGTTATTACTTCTATGCCATAATCTCTTAGTCTTTGCATATTAGCTTGTTCCTCTTCTTCAGCTACAGTAAAACGTTTCTTTTCTAATTCAGTAGCTACTTCTTGAATAAGCTGTTTATCTTCTTCAGAAAGTGAGTTCCAAAGGTCAAGATTCATATAAAAATACCACATCTCAAAATGATCATTGACTGCAAGAAAATACTTTGCAAGATCTCTAAAATTAGCATAATAACCCTCTGCTCCAGCCCCAATAGCTCCATCCACAATTCCAGTTTGTAAAGAAGTAAAAGCCTCTGACCAAGCTATTGGTGTTGCAATATAACCAAGAGCTTCTGCACATAATTCAAATGATTTCTGTGGAGGCACTCTTATTTTTATATTTTTAGGTACATCTGGATCAGCTGGGCTTGGAGGTTCTTTGGTTAAGCATATTCCACCAAAATAGCAAGGCCATCCAGATATCAATTTTAGGTTCTGTTTTTTTAATAAATCTGCTACAACATCTATTAAAGGGCTACCAGTTGCATATAATTCACTAGCTTCTTGCCAGTTACTTACTATATACGGTAAAGATTGAATCATTAGCCCAGGATCCATAGCAGTACCTAAGCATGCTAATTGCATCTCAATATCTCCTAACCCAACACGTTCCTGAACTACTGTATAATCACCTAATTGAGAAGCAGGAAAAATATCTATAACAATACGCCCATTTGATCTTTCTTTTAATTGATCTACCAGCCAATTTACATCTTTATCAACAGACGTTTCGGTAGGTCTAATATGTTGTATCTTCCATTGATAATTAGCTGCATTTCCTAAGATACCAAACAAGGATATGAATATTATCACTACAACTAATACACTTAATGATTTTCTCACTTTTCTTTCCTCCTGATTTTTAATATTCTAATCTCTAATTTCTTATACTATTGATTCTTTCTCTTATATAAACATCACCTACTCTCTTTATGTAATTTATTCGAAAAAAGAAAAATAACATATTTAAAAAAGAAATAAGCAGTTTTTAAATAAAATTAAATTTTCCACCAAGTCCTTTCTCGATTGCTCGTTGATACACTATGGTTGCCACAGCTATATCCATTGCACCAGTACCTATGGGAATACATAGTATGCGTTCTTTATCTGTGAAACGACCTCTTTTCTTCCCGGCAGCAATCTCACCTATTGTTGCATAAATATCTTTTTCAGTTATTTTCCCTCTTTCATTGAGTTCTTTTAATGCACCACGATGTAAACATTGTCCAATATGGTCTACAATAATCTTATCAGCCGTAAGAATAAAATCATCATCACACTCTTGATAGGAACCCATTGCAAACAATATAGTTCCAGGTTTTACCCAAGAATTTTTTACAAATTTATCTTTAGATTGAGTAACACAAATGATTGCATCACCTTCTGCAGCTTCTTCGATAGAATCAGCAATAAAAATATTGCCAGTAACTATATTTTTCATGTCCTTAACAAATTTCTCAGATGCTTCCCTCTTAATATCATAAACCTTCAATTCTTCTATATCAAAAAGTTGAGCTATTGCCATAGTCTGATAATGCCCTTGCATACCGGCACCATATAAACCAATTCTTATTGATTTTTTATTATGAAGATACTTTAACATCACAGCTGCCTGAGCACCGGTACGCATATTGGTAATTTCTCCACCATCCATCACCGCTCTGAATTGCCCATTTCTAGGGTTAATTAAGCAGATTATACCAGTTATATAAGGTAAACCTTCTTTATAATTATCCAAAAACCCTCCTGCCCACTTAATACCAGCAGAGTCGAGCCAGCCAACATAAGCAGGCATAGCATTCATAAAACCTTTATACGGGGGCCACGCTGCAGTTTCTCCAAGATCTAAACCAACTTTTGTTGGATTAATCACTTTGCCCTCACCAAATCCTATATAGGTTTTATCAACTATTTCTACCACATCTTTCATTGTCATAACTTTTTCAATGTCTGATTTGCTCAATAATATAGTTTCCATTTTACCTCCTTTTTAAATTAGATTTTTCGATTTTTAATTCTTCATTATTTTTTTATTTTATCTTTTCAAGCCATTCTTTTTTCAATCGTTTAGCTGTTTCTGTAATTCCCAATCCTCCCAAGGTGGTATCCCTTAATTCCATAGGCATTAGAGTTTGAATGTTTCTTAGGGCATCGATAACTTCGTCAGGTGGAATTATGCTCTGTATCCCCACTAAAGCCATATCGGCCACAGCAAATGCATTGGCTACTCCAATGACATTTCTTTTAATACAAGGTACTTCTACAGGTCCGGCAACCGTATCACAAACCAGGCCAAACAAATTTTTTAATGCTAATGACATAGCTTGGGTTACTTGTTCTGAAGTGCCTCCGGCAAGTTGTACTATACCTGC
>JAFGHP010000067.1 GCA_016930055.1 Candidatus Bathyarchaeota archaeon
AATCCTACCCCACAACTTAGGACACACGTTTGGCGTAAAGCAACAACATTAAGTTACGATGATTTTCAGAAACACCTTACTTATCTTTCAGATAAAGGATTAATCAGCGAAGAAGGAGAGGAAGGCTGCAAAATTACAGAAGATGGAAGAAAAGTTTATGAAAAATTGAGAAATACGCTTAAAGAATTATTATAAGGGTACGAGTTTTTTTAAAAAGTTGAATATTTTTTTACGAAAATGAATAAATTATAACATTTAAAATATGTAAGTAGTAAAAATAGCTTAATTTAAAAAAATATTAAAAAAATTAGGTTATATATCCAAGTTCTCTTAAATAATTTCTAACAGCAGATTTAACGAAATCAGGTACACTTGTGTACCCATGTTTACCACTAGCAATTACTTCTTCAATTTTTTCAGCCAAATTTTCTGGAAGATTAACAGTATGATATTTATATTTCTTATCAGACATGCATTAAAAAAATTTGATTTTTAACTTAAAAATCTTTATCTTTTTAAGATAAATTTAAAAAATTAGCTAGTTCTAAATTTTTTAGCATATTAATGCAGAGTAAAGTCATTAAAATTTATTTAATTTTTTAAAAAAAGTAATAATTGATAGATTAATTTAAATTTGAATCATCTTCAGGGTTAGGCAGTGTTATTTCTAGGGGCAGTTCTTCAATTTTATCGAAAGAGGACAAGGGAGGCTCCAGTATTTTTGAAAATAAATCATATACTTCTTGTCTAATTTCATAAGGTATTGCTTCATATTCTTGTACACCAAAATAATGTGAATAATCTTTTTTGAAACGTTTTTTGCCTTCAGAACTATTAATGTAAGGAGTGATTTGCATATAATCCTTGAGAAATTTATTATATGGATCTTTTTCAGCAGCTAGGAAAAGAGCTAGTTCTTGTTCTTCACGTCCCATACCACTTGAATCAAATCCATATGTTTTTTCGCCACCAAACACTGTATAGAGTTCCTTATGATTTTCAGAAAACATGTCAGTCCAGAACCCTAGTTTTTTTGGATCAACGCCAATTGCTTTAAGGAAAGCGTATGTTCGTGCACATTTAGAGCAATTGCAGCACCACCTCTGAACTTTTCCAATTGGTTCATCACAAAAACATGATAACTGGTATTTACCAAGTTCGGGGTAATATTCATGTAAGCACCTAATAATAGCTATCTCATTTAAGGGTCCAACTAAGCTACCAACTCGAGCAGAATTTCGTGTTAACAACCTTAGCATATTATCCATCTGAAGGGTCCAACGGCTTGATTGGTCAAAACAATAGTTTGCTCTAAAGCCTTCAGTTGTAAATATTTCTTTATTACAACTGAATTCGTTACCATAGAAAAGATATTTTGCTTTAAATTTTAATAAAAACGGGAGATAAATAAAGAAATAATGTAATAACTGGGTTCCCCAACCTAGTGTTGTGTTTCTTAAACCCATATATTCCGAATGATGGAATAAACCAATGTCATGATGAATTGCATAATATTTAATCCCGAACTCTTGGGATAATTCTTCTAAAAGCTTAGAACGGTGTTTATGTTCATAAATGTTTGATGGTTCAATTACATTAACTAAAATTGGTTCAATTCCAAGTTCTAAGCATACCGCTAAAGTCAGCAAACTTTCTTTACCAGAAGTGAAAGAAATAATTGCTTTTTTCTTAGGCTCAAAACTTTTAGACCAAATCCTAGAATCTCCTGGTTTAAAAATAAAATCAAGATTAAAATAATCTCGAATATAATCTAGATTTGATTTTGAATCAAGTTCAGCACTGGAAGGCAAATCATACATAGTACTCATAAAAAGATATGGTTCAAAAACAGGGTTTCTAGTATTATAAACGATTCCTTTCTTTTTATATAATAAAGGAAGATAATTCGTAGATGTAAAAGCAATATTATCAGTTATAAAATCTTTTATTTCAGTATCTAAACAATTCCAAACCTCTTTTGGAAAAATAACATTAAAATTCGAATTATTAAGTTCAATATTTATTAACTTGTTATCGTAGAAGGTTTTTACCTCTAAATATTCGTTTTTATGGTATAACATTTCTGGAAAGGGTCATGTTCAACAACTGAAATAATGATAATCAATATTATTTAAATTTAATCGTTTTATTTTAAATAAAGAAGATTAAGAACAGTATAACTTCTTTAAAAAATTAAAAATCTATTTAAATAACTTAAAAATCATAAAAACACAGAATAAATCATCAAATAACTAAATTAGTAATAAAAAAACATTATTTGATATAATAAACTAATATTAATATTTAAAATAAAAAAGGGAATAATTTTAAGGTTTATTTAGGGTCATATGGTTGACCTGATTCGGGTAATTCGTACGGACCTGGAGGTGCATGACCATGAGTAAGTGCATCTCTGAACAGCATGTTCCAAACGTCTTCTTCAAGTAGTAATTCTTTCTTTATGACCATTTTATTAATATTTTTTAAAAGTGTGTGATGTCTATATTCGTCGTCTCTGATGTGATTAAGCATCATTCTAATTCTTGGATCTTTTATTTTTAGTATCATGGTGTCAACCATTTTTAGCATTTCTTCTTCGATTTTTATGTGTTCTACAAGACTTTTTTGTAATTGCTCATATTGTATATCAGTTATGCTGAGGCTTTTTCCTTCTAATATGTAAGCACATGCTTTGTAAAGACCTGCATGTTTAGTTGAATCAATTGCTATGGAATCAATTAATTGTTGAAGGACTTCGTTACCCCATCCATATCCACGGACTTCTTTATCTAATTTTACACCGTAGTCTTCCTCTAATTTAGCTAATTCTTTTAATTTTTGAATATTTTCTTCTTTTGAACTCAATTAAAACACCTGAAAAAATTAATGAAGCAAACATAATAAAGCTTTGCTAGTTTTGAGTTTATTATAAATATTTTAATAATTTTAGTTATTTATTGATAACATAAGTGATGTGATAACTTTAATTAAAGTTCAGTTCGATTTAGTGTCTTAATATTTAATTTTCCGAGACTTAGTTTGTTAAGTAAATAGTTTTTTACCTTATCTGGATCAAAGTGTGAACATGAAAAAACATCGATACTAATTAAGTTTCCAACCTCAAAAGTATGTATAGAAATATGGCTTTTATCAATAATTACGAACCCAGTCCATCCAGGATTCTCAGGGTGACCTGCTACAATTAAAGGTCCTGCAAGTATTTTCATACCAATTCTTGATGGGAGTTCAAGTAATATTTCTTGAATGGTATTTTTTATTACTGGTTTAGTAGATACACCATCAATTATTAAGTGTAGGCCGATCATTTCGGAGGCTTAACAATTAATATAAGATATAAAGCTTTCAGTTAAGATACATGGATTAAAGTTAAATTATTCAAAGTGGGATTTTACGTTATGAATAAAGATTCAAAAATAAAAGAAGTCAGAGCTAAAGCTCATAATTACGAAAATTTTAGTGGTTGTAGTCAAGCAGTCCTTTTAGCACTTCAAGAAGATTTGAATTTAGGGAATCTAGAAACTTATAAAGCTGCTACTGCCTTTGCTGGTGGAGTTGCTAGGAGAGGAGAAACCTGTGGTGCTTTGATTGGTGCATTGATGGCTTTAGGAATTTATGAGGGAAGAGAAAAAAAGGAAGATACAGGAAAATTAAATGAAACAGTAAATGATGCTTATGAGGTTTGTGAAGAATTCCAACATAGAATAGAAAAGGAATATAATCTAAAAAAACAACTTCCATCAACATTATGCCGAGATATTCAAAGAGCAATCTATGGACAAAGCTGGGTTCTTACTGATCCCACTCAACGCACTGCTTTTATTGCAGCTGGTGGTCATGGAGATGAGGGCTGCCTAAAAGTATGTGGAATTGCAGCAGAAATTATTGCAGAAAAGATACTAAATAAAGAAAAATAATTTAAACATAAATTAAAAAATCTTTGATGAAAATAAATTCATAAACGCAATTAATAACTAAGTTATAAATTAATAGGGTAAGAGATTAATATCAGCCCCTCATCATTCTGAGACGCATGCGGCTGTAGTCTAGCCTGGAAGGATAGCTGCCTGCCACGCAGCCGACCCGGGTCCGAATCCCGGCGGCCGCACCATTTATTAGAAATTTTGTTATCACCACTTACTTATGATAATTAAAGATTTTCATGCTTTCTCCCATTCTTTACGAATGTGATCGGGTAGAATACATGAAGGGTCATTGAGATAACTGTTTCTTAAAAGTAGGGGAGGGAGAAGTGTTGTAATAAAAATTACTAGAATCAATGCAGCATATACTTCATCTGTAATAATGCCATATGTTTTCCCAATATTAGAAATAACTAAACCAATTTCACCCCTACTTATCATACCATACCCTACACGGAGACCCTTCTCTTTGTCTTTTAGAAAATATTGTGCTGGGATTCCGCAACCATATAATTTACTTACTACAGCAATAATTCCAAGAATACCAACTAATACGAAGTCACTACTTAACATCGCATATGGATTAACATTTGCACCAGTAACTATAAAGAATAGAGGGATAAAAAGAACCCCTAAATGTTCGGTAAATTCTGAAACATCTTCATGGAATCTACTATCAGCAACCGCCATCCCAGCAATGAAAGCTCCCACTAAAGGACTTAGCCCAAATAATCCAGATAAACCAGCAAAACCAAAACATAACAAAATAGATGCTAAAGGAATCAAGTTTTGTTTTACAGGATCAATTTTCTCTAATTTATCCACATATTCTGTGAACCATGGAACTAATACACTTGTTAACGCAGTTAATGAAAACCATAATAATAAAGTGAAAGTTATTGATCTGATCGTTGAACTAAGCCTAATGCTCACAGGATCTGTTATAATGCTTAAAATTACTGAAGAGATGCTTAAAGCTAAAACATCATCAATAACAGCTGCTCCAATAATCAATTTTGCTTCTTCTGAACCCAACTGATTGAATTCGCCAAGGCATTTTAAACTGATAGCTATACTAGTTGCAGATAATGTTCCACCAATTATCATTCCAACAAGCAAGTCGTAACCTAACCAAATTGTAGCTAATAACCCTAAAAAAAAGGGTAGAATTACTCCCATAGCAGCTATAGCAAAACTAGCTATACCAGTTCGTAGTAATTCTTTAAACCTCATATGTAGCCCAGCTTGAAAAAGTAATAAAACAGCTCCAATCTCGCTAAAAACTAGTATCAATTCAGAATATTCAATAAAAGGAGTCTCCCCAATGATAATACCACCAAGAAGATAAGGTCCCATTAATATTCCTGCAAATAATGGACCAAGAATTCGAGGTAAATTAAAACGAGAACCTAAAGAAGATGCAAGTTCAGCTGCAATTATTAGTAGACATATGTCAATAACAGCTCTAAATAAATGTGCTTGTTCCATGTTTTATTAATAAAATATTCTGAGTTATATTCATATTGTAACATAAAATATTAAATCTATAATTATTTTATAAAGAATTAATTAAAAAATAGTTAATTATATTA
>JAFGHP010000068.1 GCA_016930055.1 Candidatus Bathyarchaeota archaeon
AGGTTTGCTATTCCTAAACTCAGAGAATACGGTGTTTCTGACTATCATATTCGAACCATCACCGAGAAAAACCCAGCACGGATATTGGCATATTAAATAATCAACTGATAAGTGGCTTAGGCAACATCTCTAATATTAGAATATTCCTAGGGCACTCAGGGAGATACCCCTAACCACTTTTCCCAAATATACGCATGCAATTTGACTAGAAACTGCCACAAGATTTGAAAGAAAGAGTATCCTGATCTTCCAACAGAAACAATAAGCTAATTAAATAAAAATATAAAGAGTCTTCTATTTTTTAATTCTTATACTTTTTATGAATAAATTTCATCTTCTGTTATAAACATCTTATTTTAAAGACATGTAAAATATACCCTTACATATAGTAGCTGAATTTACTCAACAGTTATCATATATAACAATAAACTCAATGTAAATTTTATAAATATGGAACATTTTCTCTTCATTAAGGATAATATTTTTCTACGATTGGTTTCTCTTTAAGATGCTGTTCTAAATCAAACTTGCATATCCACATATAATAATCAAACATTTTCCTGAAACCAATCTTATTAGCAGTAGCTATTGAAGCCCAGTTATGAGCCTCACAATGCCAACCAACCTCCCTAAAACCCCTCTCGAAACAAAACTCAAGCGCAGCCATAGAAGTTAAAGAACCAAAACCCTTCCTACGTTCCTTCTCAGTAGTGAAGATTCCGATTTCGCATCGTTCTCCACTAAAACAATCAGCACTACTCCACGAAATCACTTCATCACCCCTTATAAGTACTGCACCGAATCCCCTTTCAAGCAACTCTTCTAAGCTATCTCCGAATCGTTCCCATAAATCATCTGGGAATATTAAAGAATTAACATTCAGGCTTCGGTCTGCGTGGTGAATATTATAGCCTTCTTTGATTAGTTTTTTCCAATCAGATGTTATTCCTTTGTATATATATTGGATTCTTCCAACCTTGAATGGATCACGTGACTTGAATATCTCTTTAAAACTCTGTATCCACTCATCGCTATCTATGTAAAACCATAAGTCATCAGTCTTAGGTACAATGGGGTGTCTGCCTGTCTGGATTATGTTTTCTAGGTAACTAGATAATTCAGCGTTAAATTCCCTGTTATTTGGGTTTCCTGCTAGGAATGTTCCTTCAGTTGTCGTAATCATCCCCGTTTTAGGCTCCTTAATATCATCGACATAAACTATTCCTCTCAGGTTTCCGTCTAGAACAGATGAAACTGAGACTTGATACCAATAACCACTGAACAATGCTCGAAGTTTCTGCAGATATTCTTCTTTTACTTCAATCATCATATTAATTTTACACTATTTTATGATAAACTTTTCTTTAACATAATTTATAAAATATTAAATAAAAAGTTACTTCATGAATGCTTGATTAAAGGTTGACCCATACTAAAAAGCAATTTATGTATAACTTTATCTTGAGCAGATCTTTAAATATATTTGAATCATTTAAGGCAATCAAATTGAATATTTTTTTATGGTTTAAAATCTCTTTATTATTACTTTTTATTTATGATTAAATAGAACAATTTAAAAACATGATTAAAAACATAAAGTAATTCCTCGGAGTGTCCTTGTGGGCTTAAGAGATTATTATCAGATGGCAAAGGAAGTTTTCAGTAACAGAAATATCATGACTATCGCTTTTACTACAATGTCTTACAGTCTAATTCAACAAGCATGGAATCCTTTCTGGCCAAAATACCTTAAAGATAATTTAGGAGCAACAGCTGTAATTATAAGCTTAATTTCTGGGTTAAATACAGCAGAAACTATGCTTTTTTTCACTTCCCGGAGGATTCCTGGCTGATAAGTATGGTAGAAAGAAAATTATTGTATGGGGAACCTTCCTAAGAACCATCTCACCTTTAATTTATTTACTCGCACCCTCATGGGAGTGGATTATCTTAGCAACCGTATTCAACGGGATGACCAGCATCTACATGCCTGCATTCAATGCGATAATTGCTGACTCTATGCCACCAAGCAGAAGAGGAACAGGTTATGGAGTTTATGAAGCTGTTACTGCATTACCTGATATAATTAGCCCAATAATTGGTGGAATCTGCATGGATGCTTGGGGTTATGTTACAGGTTTACAGGTGTTCTTAACGACTCAGGTTTTAGTAAATTTAACCATAACTCTTGTGCGTTGGAAATATACAGAAGAAACAATCGAGATAAAATCAAATAAAGTGAAACAGAGCAGGTTCTCAATTGGATTAATAACCGAACAGTCAAGGCCACTTAAAATTATGTTTCTAGTAGCAATTATCGGTAGCTTTAGTCTTAGGCTAGTCTCAGATTTCACTAACCTTTACGCTTTGGATGTGCTTAAGATTTCTAATACTCAACTCGGTTTAGTTCAGACACTGATTGGTGTGATGACTGTAGGTTTATCGATTCCAGGGGGTATGCTCAGCGACAAATATGGTAGAAAGGGGAACATTATGATTAGTAGGATAATTAACCCTGTGACACAGTGGATTATAGCTTATGCAACAACCTTCGAAGGTTATGCCGGTGGTAGATTACTGCATGGAGTTGGACTCGCATTCGGTGGAGGAGGTCGTGGTGCGGGTGGGCCTTCTTGGAATGCGTTAATTGCCGATCTGTTACCTCCTGAAAAGCGTGCAACATATATTGGCACTCAGAACACTTTAACTGCTTTAGTTGGTACGCCTTCAGCGGTATTAGGTGGATGGCTTTGGTCTGTTTATAATCCTCAGATGCCCTTTCTTGTATCCGGTGTAATTGGCCTAGTTGCTGCTGGATTGTTCTGGTGGGGTGTAAATGAACCTCCCCCCCATGAGAAGATTGGTGTAAATGATTAAAAATTTCAAACTTTACTGATAAGAAAAGAGAAACTCAGATTAATTTAAAATTTAATATTAAAAACTGCGATTTTGGTTATGTCTCACCAGTAGTGCTAGTAATTGCTTTTTGTACTTTGTATTTGTTAGTAAATATTTTAAATTGTTTAACAAAAAAAGTATACCATGACAGATAACGTAATAGAAGTCAATGAAGATACAATCAACAGGTTTTTGAAGCAAAACCACTTTGCTGTAGTTGATTTCTGGAGCCCCATGTGCGGGCCATGCAACGACTTGGCACCAGTTCTAAAAGAATTAGCGGATGAGTATAAGGGGAAATGCTTCTTTGGTAAGATGAATGTAGGGAAAGACAATAGTTTAGACCCATACTTAAGAAAAAAGTATTTAGATGATCAGGGAGTGCCCGTTCTACTATTCTTCAAGGATGGTAAAAGAGTTGATCGAATCTTAGGATACTATCCTGAAACTACTCCTCAGTTAATTAGAGAAAAAATTAACAACATGACAAAACCAAAAAGACAAATAATGAAATTACTTTTAACATCTGCAGGGATGCATACACCCCAGATCCGTGAAACCCTCAAAGATCTTTACGGGAAACCTGCTGAAAAAACTAAAATCCTTATCATATCAACCGACACAAAAACTGAAGGCTACCAGAAATCATTCGAGATAGAGAAACAGCAGCTAGCAGAAACAGGAGTAAAACCACAAAATGTGGTTATTTATGACTTAGCTGAAAATAATCCTCCATATTTGAAAGAATATGATGTCGTATTCGTTTATGTTGGAAACACCTACAAGTACATGAAGATGATAAGGGAAACGGGGTTGTTTGTTCATTTAAGAGATTACATTGAAGGTGGTGGAGTGTATGTTGGGGTGAGTGCTGGCTCCGTTTTAGCTTGCCCCGATATTGACAACAACTTTATCCTTGAAACAAATACCGATGTGGGATTAACTGATTTGAGTGGTTTAGATCTCGTTGATTTCTACATCGTTGTACACTGGGAGCATAGGGATCAAGAAAAGATTATGGCTTACTCAAAATACACATGTAAAAGGATTATACCAATAACAAATGATGAGGCAGTTCTTGTAATTGATGGAAAATGCCAAAAAATCCAGTTTGATTCAATTATTGATTGTTAGTTTTATATATTTTTTATTTTTTAAAGGTTATACTTAGCATTCTTTTAAATATTGGCAATCTTAAAATCTATATTAAAATAATTATTTAGCAAAAATTTGAATTCTTAAACTAATGCTTTTCATCGATTATCCTTCTAATGACTTAATCTCAATAAACTACTATTTTAAATCGTAAGTTAAATTTTAATTTAAATTTATTTTATAAATCATTAAAAAATACTATATGGTTCCTAGTGGTTTTCTGTAGATTAAAAAATTAGAGAATAAAAAATTTTAGTATGGTGTAATTTTGTCCATTATTGGTTGAACCATGTTAAATTGACAGACAAGGTCGTATAATGTGCTGATTAGTTTTCTTGATTCATTTCTTTTATCAATCCATTTCTTTATATTGTCCTTCTTATTATCCAGCCAAATCTTTCCATAATACAGTTTGCTAAGTGTATAATAACTAGAATGTAGTGTTAAACCATCTACTATAAATTCATTTAAAGCAACTATTGTTTTATTCCTTAATTCAATTGAAGGTGATTTTAAGAAACCTGTGTTCTGCTGGCATTCCTTACACAATTCCATTACAGCAAAATATCTCCTCTGAATCTCTTCACCGACTGTAAAGAAAGGTGCAATAAACCTTTCAGCATCAGTCTTAAATTCTTTATGAATAACATATGGATACTTTATCCTGATTTTATCATCTGAAGATTCCAATTCAATACTAGCAAAAGCTTTCCCGCCTTCTCTAGCAGAATTAGTGTATCTTGAATAATCTGTCTGCTTAGTTTTCTTCCAGTCAACCTTCATAAGGTTCTTCACAAAATTATTAGTTATCTTTTCAAAATTACTAAGTCTTTTCACGTCAGTTAGATTCTGCTTCTTAAATATCTCAGCGAAATCGTTTCTAAAATTTGAAAAAGGTTCAGATACATTGTATAAGCTTAAAGTATCTTTATTATAATCATAGACCCATGATTCAAGATTGGAATACTTATCTTTAATTTTGGAGTAATCTTCTTTGCTAAGCTCAACTCTGTCTGGTACGAACCCTAGATTAGTTAGCAAGTCTCTACCAAAGACATTTATGAAATTTAGGTTATACAGGATATTAGAGTAATTGGCTGAAACTCCCTTATCGGTTAAAGTTACTTTATCTTCCTCTTCCTTAACATAGCTACTAATAAAAGGCGAAATAGCATCAAACAATCCTAAAACCACAGATGTTTTCTGGTCAACCATCCAAGCTAAGCTTCTTTTAAATTCTTCAAACTCATTTATCTCCCAAAAATTTTTATCAACCACCATTATCTCCTCGTAGCCTAATTTTTAGACCATTTATATTTACAATTTTATAATTAAAATATTTAATTATTAAAAAACGATGAGAATTAATGGATTTTAATAATAATTTTCACTTTTAAATTCAGAATAAAAAAACACCTTCTAATGTTTGATTTTGTATAGGATACAACTTATTCATTTTTAGATATTCCTTTTATTCAAAATAACCAAATTTATGTTAACATCGATTGGTTGATGTGAGTTTATCCTATTGTGTTTAGTGATAAATTTAGTTATGAGATTTTTATTGAGTAATTATAGTTTTAAAGTACTAAATATAGTAATTTATTATTCTAAAAAATCTAGATGTAATTTCACCGAATCACAAAATTTATATTCTGCTCAAATATTTTTTATTTTAAGTTAGATATTATTGAGTTGAAATTAGAAATGTTTGAGTTTTGTATTTTTGTTGGTTGTTTTACCTTAACTACCTATAATTTTATTATTGGAGAGATTTTTTATGGCGACTTTTAGTCTAGGAAAAGGCATGGTAGTTAGTACTGATAGGTATGCATCATGGTCTGGAATAGAGATTCTGAAAAAGGGAGGTAACGCCATTGATGCTGCAGTTAGTGTAGGATTTACAATGGCTGTAACTTATCCTTCATGCGGTAACATTGGTGGTAGTGGATTCATGTTATATCATGGCTCTGATGGAGAAAAAACGTCTTTTGATTTCCGTAGTATAGCCCCCTTAAATGCAAAAGTAGACATGTTCAAAAATTCAAATACCGTTGAACCAGAGGGGATACTCACAGTAGGAGTCCCTGGGACTGTAGCTGGTATGCAGCTTGCTCATAATAAACTAGGGAAACTACCTTGGTCTCAAGTACTTGAGCCAGCAATTAGATACGCTGAAGAAGGTTTTCCAGTCAATATTAGATTATATAATGAGTTGAATCGTAACCAAAAATGGTTAAGAAATTATCCCTCATCCACTGAAGTTTTTTTCAAAGGAGAAGAACCATACAAACCTGGTGAAATTTTAATTCAAAAAGATCTTGGGAAAACACTGAGGAGGATCCAATCTAATGGTGCTGACGATTTTTACAGGGGAGAAACAGCTAAATTAATAGTTAAATCAATGGAAGAAAATGGTGGATTAATTACTATTGAAGATTTAGAAGAGTATTCTGCGATAGAAAGAGAGCCATTACATGGAAATTATAGGGGATTTGATGTTTATACTATTGCTCCACCCAGTTCAGGGATCACTCTTCTTGAAATGTTAAATATTTTAGAGGGTTATGACCTTAAGAAACTGGGACATTACTCTGGTAACTATTTACATATTTTAACTGAAGCTATGATTTTATGTCACAATGATCGCCTCAAATATATTGGTGACCCAGAGTTCAATCAGGGGATTCCTCTTGAAAAGCTTGGATTAAAAGAATACGCATCCACATTGAGAAACAAAATTGATCCAGATAAAAGCATGTGCACAAAACAGGTAACTAGACCAGATGGAGAAAAAAACGAAACAACCCATTACTCTGTTGCTGATCACGAAGGAAACGCGGTTTCAGTCACATATACTCTGAATGGCGATTTTGGATCCTATATTATTCCAAAAGGGACGGGTGTATTCGTGAATAACGATATGATTGATTTTGATAGAGCTGCTCCTAACATGATTCAACCTGGAAAACGTCCACGTTCAAGCATGATTCCAACAATAATTTCGAAAGATAATAAGCCATTCCTAGTTTTGGGTAGCCCAGGAGGTAGCACAATACCAAGTGTTGTGCTACAGATTATACTTAATTTTATAGATTTTAAAATGAGTCTCATGGAATCAGTCTCTAATGGCAGAATGTATCGAAATTTTTCTCCAGATGTAACCTTACTTGAAAAAGGATGTGGAACAGCCCTTGAACGGCAAATCTATGCGGATAAAGGTCATAAAATTTACGATGAAGGTATAGCAAAACAAAATAATGTGCCATTTAGAGACCCCCAACTTGGAAATGCAATGTGCATATACATTGATAACACAAAAAACTCATATTGGGGTGCAGCAGATCCACGAAGCGGAGACCCTTCAGCGTTTGGAATAAATTAGTATCTTTCCTAAAAAGGTTCTAATCTTCTTTGTATTGGGGTTCTTTTAATAGGAATAATGAGGTTAATCCACCCATTCCCATTAAAACCATTGCTACTTGGAATGGTGCTTTTACTCCCATATTCTGATAGATTACGCCACCCAGATAGTTGCCTCCACCATATAGGATGCTCCATGTAATCTCAAGCATTGCATGATATCTACCTCTATGCTCTTTGGGACAATAATCTGTGAATAAGGCTGTCCATGCTGGTTGTCCAACTGCTGCAGCTAACGTTACACAGATTCTTGAAGCCATTAACTGAAGATAATTTCCGCTACTTAAGAAAAGAAAATATGAAATTGGCCAAGAGATCATTGATGCCTGCACGAATCTTACTCTACCCTTCTCGTCTGAAGGTGAAGCTACTACTAACACTAGGGCACAGTGAATTAGGGTTACTAGGCTCATTATTAGGCCCCACTGAGAACCAGAGATTTGAAGGGTGTCTGTAGCATATGTTACGAAATAAGGCTCAGCTAGACCCAATGATAAGGTGAATACTATGTCCAAGGCTATGAATCTGGCTGCTTGTCCATTAAGGCTAAGTAGGGTTGATTTGAAATTGCTGAACAGCTCTTTGACGCTATCTGTTTTGATGGATATTTTTTCTGATTTGTCTAGAGTCTCTATGATGTAACGTTGTCTGATATAGGCGCATATTAATCCAGTTATGAATACAGTGATGTATCCCCACTGCATCGCTGTTCTCAGCCCATAATGATCTATTATTAGACCGAAGATTGATGGTGATAAGACGCCAACTAGGCTTGGACCAATCATCCATAATGCATAACTGAGCGACCTGTTTTGAGGTGTAGTGGAGTCACTTATCAATGAAGACATTGATGGTTGACGGAGCCCCATGAAAAGCGCTTCAAGAACAGCTGCCATCACTAAGAAACGATAATCTGGAGCAAATGCCCTGATTAATGCGACACAGGCCATCAGATACGTCATGGTGTAGAGTATCTGCTTTCTACCAAACTTGTCAGTGAGATAACCCCCAATGAATATTGGAACTATTCTAACAAGAGCTGCTACACCCAATATCTTGCCTATCATAGCGTAATCACCTCCCAACTCAAGCACGTAGAGTGCGTAGAATGGCATCGTTAGATTATCAGTGACTGACCAAAGCGCAGAGCTAACTATCATTACAACAAGGTTTCCGTGCATTGCGGACTTGATCTTCTCTAATACAAGCGACATAAACGCCACCAGTTAGTTGCTTTACTATTAAATTTAGGAACGACTAGGGGTTTCCGATAAAATTAGTAAGCTTTGCTTAACATTCGTTCCACTACCAGACACTTAGATTTATTGGTGACTTATTTAAAGATAACTAAAATAAAATGTTGTTTAATGTCTCTTTCTAACAGTAATATAAGATTCACCAGCTTGATTATAATTTTAATAATTAAAAAATTAACATATTAACTTCTTAGTCAATCGAGCTAAGGTCTTTATAGTTAATACAAGTAAAATCTATTAGGTAATAAAATGGGAATTATAACTCAAAAATCATCTTTTGAGACTCCATCACCCCCCATTCCTGATGAACTCATAAAATCAACTTTTTCATCTGAAGTTGTTGTTGTAGGAGCAGGAATCGCAGGGTTGATGGCAGCACTTGCAGCAGTCGAGTCTAATAGTTCAGTTATAATAGTTGAAAAAAGTAGTACCTTCAACGCTCGTGGTGGTGACGTAACAGCTCTCAATACGCGACTCCATGAAAAACTTGGTATCAAAATCGATGCGAATAAAATTCTCCATGACCTCATGAAAGTTAATGCAGCTCGAATAAATCAGAGAATCTTTCACCTTTGGGCACGCAACAGTGCAAGAGTGATGAATTTAGTTATGGATATGTTAGAGAAGGAGGGACTGAAAAACTATCTGATTATTCCTACAAGAGATGAAACAGTAGTAATTGATCGTTGGCCAAATCCTTCACAGATGCCTCCTAATTGGAATCCTTTTGATGAGTACACATACGAATATCCTACCTGTCATCACCTTGGTGATATTAGAGGTAGCATCAGGTTATGGCTATCAGTCATTGAAAAGAAAATCCTTGAACGCGGTACTAAAATATGTTACGACACAAGGGCTGTTCAACTGATCCGTGACAAGGAGACTGGACATGTTACTTCAGTAATTGCAGAGGATAAAGAGAAGAACTACCTTAAATTCAATGCTTCCAAAGGAATCATCTTAGCAACAGGAGATTACAGCTATAACCGAGAGATGGTTGACAAATATTTCCCTGGACAAAAACTGCAACTCGGCTTAATACCCACCTCTATGGGTGAGGGACACCAGATGGCTATGTGGATAGGTGCAGTAATGGAGAAAACCCCTCATGCGCCTCTCAATGACATTTCTCATGCTCTTGGAACGAATGCTTTCTTATTTGTTAACCGGTATGGTGAACGCTTCTGTAACGAAGATCTGGATTCAGAAGCTATGGCTCGCCAAGCAGAGGAACAACATGGTATGTGGACAGTGTTTGATGCTTCCTGGCCAGAGGATCTACAGAATATGGGTCTAGGTTTCTATAGGGTTTTTAGAGCAACTGAAAGGACTTACAGAAATTTACAGGACCGGCTAGAAAAGGGAACCGTTTTGTCAGCTGATTCAATAGAAGACTTGGCTCAAAAAATGAATGTTCCAGTGGATAGGTTCAAAAAGACAATCGAAAGGTATAATGAGCTTGTTAAAAATGGATGTGATCTAGATTTTGGTAAACGGTCAGATCGTATGACTGCAGTTGGCACATCACCATTTTATGCAGGATGGACTCCTAACCCCGATTACCCAATGCTTATCTTCGGAGGCCTAATATGCAATGAGCGTCTTCAACCTCTAGACTCGGAAGGAAAAACTATTCAAGGCTTATATTTAGCTGGAAATACTGTTGGAGGACGCTTCAAACTTGCTTACCCCCTCCTTTGCCCTGGAATAAGCCATGGAATGGCCATGACTACTGGTTACCTCGCAGGAGAATTCGCAGTAAATAAAAAAATATGCATAAATAATTATTAAAACTAATTAAAACTTTATTTACGAAGAGATTAATTGACTTTAATACGACTCATTTTGTTTTATATTCCTTGACCTTAAGTTTTATATTATATTCGATATATATTTTTTTTGGGTGAATGATTTTGGTAGATTTAGCTGATATGCATTCACATGTGTGGTTTGGAGCTCATATCAGCCAGGAAGGTAGAAATTTTGATGAAGTTAAAAACTTAGCTTTAGAAGCAGAAAAACTTGGGTATGATGTTGTGACAGTGATGGATCATTTAATGAACCAGTTTGTTCCCCAAGGAAAAAGCAGCATTGAGTGCTGGACAACTCTAGCAGGTTTAGCTGCAGTCACAAAAAAGATCAATCTGGGGCCTCTTGTATCATGTTACGGGTATCATAGACCCACAATATTAGCGAAAATTGCAACCACCATAGATATAATCTCAAATGGACGACTCATATTCGGTATTGGTGCAGGATGGCACGAAGCTGAGTTCAAAGGATTCATGGGAGGATTCCCCTCTAACATTATAAGAATGAGGGGACTTAAGGAATCTGTAGAGATTTGTAAAAGTATGTTCAGCAACGAGTGGACAACCTACAAGGGAAGAACTTACAAAATTGATAATGTCCAGAATAAACCTCAACCGATTCAAAAGCACATCCCAATCATGGTTGGAGGGGCAGGAGAAAAAATGACTCTAAAAATAGCAGCGAAACATGCAGACATTAGCCATTTCCTTTCACAAGGAAGTGTAGAAGAAGACTTGAGAAAATTTTCTGTTCTGAGGAAACACTGTGAAGCTGTTGGAAGAGAGTATAATGGGATCATTAAGGGTACAGGATTCGGGGTATTTTTTGGTGAATCAAGATCCGAGATATTAAAGAAATATAAAAAGTACGTTGATGAAACTGGTACGCCTCCAAGCATTCAGGACTATTATTTAGATAAAAGAACACCTGTGTATGGTGCAAAAAAAGACTTCGTGAAGGTACTTAACAGATATATCGATAATGGTGTAACTTTCTTCACTTTGATGTTTATGGATAACAATGACATGATCAAATTCTCTGAAGAAATCATGCCTGAGGTATCATGACTATTTTAAGTTCTTTAAAAACAAATTAATTATGTAAAATTTCTGTTTTAAAAGGTACCTAATTATTAGACTAATACCTTCACTATTAATACTAATAAGCCTCCAACAAGGTAAAGAAACGGATTATCCCATGTATGGGGAGCATATGCTTCTATGATTGTCATTTTAAAGGGCATATAAATTATTAATAAAACTAACTGGTTCAAACTGAAGTAACTTCTCAAAACTATTAATGTAAAAAATGATGCTAACAATACCATGCTGCTTCCCTCATAACTTCTAGTATAGGTTTTGTTTGTGAATAACGCTGAAACTCTGTATGTGTTCTTCCCAAATCGTACTCCTATAGGTTCAGCTAATCCGTCTCCGAAAGCAGTTATTAGTAAAGGTACTGCGAGAAGATCTAGACTTAATCCCATATACTGGTAAACGAAAGCCATTCCTATCAATATAAAATACATTGCTGCTTGCTGAGTGAAAGCAAGGCGGACAGTATGAGGGCGATCTTCTGGGCGGTCAAAAGCATAAAATAGAGTGTCAAGAATAGACACTTTCTTTCTAATTGGATCAATAAATATTAGTGGAAATATCAGAGTAGTTAATCCCGATTTAATAAAATAATCCATACTATAATCAAAGAAAGTTCTATTCACTAATAGAGGAGAAACTATATGAGCAAAATGAATTATTTTTCTGCTATAATTTACTTTGAGTTTACCCTGCTTTACTTGTATACTTAAAAAATAATAAATAAAGAAAAGAAAAATAAGTCGAATAAATTCAAGATGTAACCAGTTTACAGCATTCATTGCCTTACAAAATATTGATTCTCTTTAAGTTTATTTTGGTTTAACAATAATTTATCTGAAATTATATGTAACCTAGACATTCGAAAGATTTCAGTATATAGGTAAAAGGTGACTAATTTTTTAATTTGAATAAACATAATATATCTAGATTATGTTGAACCAAAAATTCATGATTCTGATGGATGAAAAATTCAATGGTAATGAAGCTAAACGCATGGTAAGCGAAGTAGCTTTACATCACCGTGTTCCAGGTGGTTTCGGTTTCCATGAATCAGTAGAATATGTTCGTTGGATGCTGGAAAACCTCGGATTAAAAGTTAAAATTGACACACGTCCCCTTGATGGAAGCTTCAAAATCTGGACTTGGGATTTTCCTATTGCTTGGGATATTACTTCAGCGGAGCTTGCTATAGTTGAACCTGAACCCGAAATTATTACAACCTTTGAGGAGACTGCAACATGCGTATATAAAAAATCTATAGCTACACCCCCAGAGGGCATTACAGCTGAGTTGATTTATGTTGGTGATGGTGTTAAAGAAGAAGACTATGCAGGAAAAGATGTTACTGGTAAAATAGTGTTAGCTCGTAGTGGTGCTGAAGAAGTAGCTGAGTTAGCTGTGAAAAAATATGGCGCTTTAGGGATTGTTACAGATATGTTAAGGCCTCATTTACCAGTGAAAACGAGGGTTGGAACTCCTGACCTAGTGCAAGACTCCTCAATAAGATCGAAAGATAGAAACCTCTGGGCATTCTCAATTTCTTATAATCAGTTCAAACGCCTTAAAACATTACTTGATAGAGGTAAAGTCATTATCAATGCGAAGATAAACTCTTTTTTCATTAATCCTGGAACCTTGGAGACTGTTGTTGCTAAAATCCCTGGATCTGATTTAGCTGATGAAGAGGTTATTGTTATTGCTCATCTCTGTCATTATAGACCTGGTGCAAATGATAATGCTTCAGGCGTTGGGTTGGCTATGGAAGTTGCTAGAGTGATACAGGATTCAATAAAGAGTGGCGCACTACCTCAACCAAGGAGAACTATTACTTTCATTTTGGGAGCTGAAATGTATGGGTCCATCTCATATTTGGAGAGAAACTGGGATCGACGTAACAAAATTGTAGGAGGTTTCTGCTTAGATATGGTTGGTGAAGATCAGGAGAAAACAAAGGCGGGTATAGAGATCTCTTCTGTTCCTGATTCTCTTCCCACATTCATTAATGACCATGTTGCTACACTTTTAGAAGAGGTGCGAC
>JAFGHP010000069.1 GCA_016930055.1 Candidatus Bathyarchaeota archaeon
ATATACAATCCTGAAGCTCCAAGATCACTTGCGTAATTAGGTATTATTGGTGAGATTATGCCTAATCCAACCATAGCCATAAATACGCTTAACATTAATACTCTGAATGCGTTGATTGTCTTATCTACCAATTAAGCACCTGTTAATATACTTTCTATAGATTTTCTAATTAATAAAAAGGTAAAGCATTTAGAAGAACTCAAATTTGTTGATAGAGAAGCCAGCCATCAAGATTCCTCATATTATGGAGAACTGGGTCTCCTGATAGAAACCTATCATGTGTTTTCATCTCGATGTACAGGCTCAAACATGGCTAAATATTCAAGGTATTAAAAAATTATGTATCAATAAAACAATATAAAAAACTGAAAATTATATTGAATTGTATCTATAATGAAGCTAATAAAAAATATATCATTTCCATAATATTACGGAATGCTATTACTTTTATTTAAAAAAAGGGGATAGACGGTTATCTATTATTTCTTCATTTTCATGTATGCTTCTATCGTTTTGGCAGCAGATACAATAGGTTCAAACGTCCAATTCATAGTGTCTTTAAAATGGAAGGCGACATTCATTAACTGCTCTTCAGTCGTATCATCATCATAGAGTATGAATCCTCTATATTCACCTGGAAAGGAATAGTTATCTGAAATAGGTTTTTGTGGAAACCTTGGATCTTTTTTCTCTCTTGCTGTAAGCAGCTCTTGGTATTTCTTTATATTTACATCCATATCGACTGAGTCCATTTCCCAGAATGCTAACCACTTCATATTTTATTCTCCTTATATTTTCTTAAACTACTCAAACGAGTAGGCTAGGCTCTTTTAACAGTAAATAACCGTTAATTGATTACCTGTTTATCTTTTAATTCGTATTTATATAAAATTAACTACGAATATCTCAGTAACAAAAAGAATATGATTTAGTACTCGCTCCCTTTTAAGTAAATATGGAGTTCTAGAACCATCGGCGCGTCTTCTTCATATAATTAGTATACTCATCACCGAAATATTCAACGAGTTTCTTCTCCTCATAAGAAGCTAAATAATTGTAAAAGAGAAAAATCACAATAACCGCCAGGAATGACGCTAAAGAAAAAGTGTATATCGCTAATCCTAGATAAATAATCATTATACCGAGATACATAGGATGACGGCTTAAACGAAAAACTCCGTAGTCTACCAACTCTGCTTCCTGTCTTACTATTCCAAATATCTGCTTATGGGCCATCCACGCTAGATATCCTCCAACCAGTATTAAACTAAAGAAAATAGCTGTACGGGTAATGTTAGGGATATAATCAGAGTAACTAGTAGTCCAATTTAGCCAAAATGAGTCTACAGCCCATACTGTGAAAAAGGTTATAGCTAATATCGCTTGAATTGTGTCAGCTAGAGGTGCCTCGCTTTCCTCATAGTTTTCGGGTAACATTTTTTTTCGTTATAACTTGTAGCTACTAGTACATACCTTTTTTTCTATATATGTAAGTTTACTTGTTCTCAAGAAAAATTTGAACAAGAATATTATGTATATTTAGAATATAAAAAAAGACAACATTGTTTATCGAGTTCTAATTAGATTTTAATTTATTGTAAGAGTGCTAGGCTTATTTAACTTGATTAATGGAGAGATCACGATTTCATCTCCTGAGTGGGACTCAAATTCTCCCATCCATGAGCTTGAAGCGAAGACGACTTCCTTCTTATGATAACCCAGGAGTTTATCAAACTCGGTAATGAATGATTCTTCACCGATTGCTCTAAGTGTCGTCTCATTCCAATAATCTCTGAAAACTGGGTTTGAGTTATCCGGTAATTTAACTTTAACCTGTGTTTCTTGAGATGCTGACTGTTTTATGCCGAGATTTTCATATATTCTTGTAAGCTTATGTAAGAGATCCTTGGATGAAAATAGACATTTACCTTTTTGATTTGACGAATAGATTTCTCTAATATAGATGTGGTTTCTGATAATTTCACCAAGATCCCATGTTCCTAAGCTCATCCTTCAATATACTGTAAGAAACGTTACAATTAGAATTATATGGATTAAAATACCATAAATTGTCTATTAAAAACTTAAAATTTCTCGAGTAAGATTAAAACAACTCTAAAAATCTACTTTTCATTTCAACTGCTAAAAAAAATAGTATGAAAAAAAATCTAATAAGTATTTTTACTTAAACTTGTTATCCCCTCTTTTGTTTGATGCGTTATTTTTAATGTTGTCTTAATTATGCTGGATAGCCTTAGGGAGTCGATGGTTTTATCATCCTTTAGATATTGTTTTACTTTATGACTGAGAATCTAAAAGATGACGAAGTTTTTCAACAGTTAGCTGAAAACTTAGATAGGCTCCCAGGCGGGTTCTCGCCAAGTAAGACTGGAGCTCACATACGTTTACTCAAGAAACTATTCACATCAAGTGAAGCTGAATTATCAACTCATCTAACCCTAAACCAAGAAGATGTAAAAACTATAGCAAATAGAGTTGGTCTCAAATCATCAGAGGCAGAAAAAATGCTTG
>JAFGHP010000070.1 GCA_016930055.1 Candidatus Bathyarchaeota archaeon
GGTGAAAACACTTAAGCAGGCTTTATAAATCAGTCATCCGCATTGTTTATTAAATTGTCCGTAATTAATTCCGGTGTATCTGTATATGTTGATTATCCTGCATTATTTTTAGGTAATGGTCTAATTTGAACATAATGTGACAAATTGGATTTTATATTATAAATATGTAAAAATGTGACTATAGATAAGAAAAAAGTACCTAAAGATGTTAACCAATTAGCTAAATATATACTTGACCAGACTATTAGTAAAGTAGACCATAAATCAGAAACGCGTTCCGATAACTCATCTCAAAAGTCATAGTGTTGCCTTAAATATCTAATCAAGTAATCTAGCCTTATATTCATCCCAGTAAGGAAGTGCAGTTACTAATTGCTCAATATAATTTTCATTGATAGTATTGTCTTTGTTGATGGGTAAATTCAAAACTGTTTTTTGGAAGTTTCCTTTATAACATTGACGACCATAAGAGTATCTCCACTTAACCTTGTTAAGTAAAGCCTGTATATATATTAGTGTTGTAACTATCATCGGAATCTTTGGTCTACAGATAACTACATTGTCTGTAGCTATGAATGATGAGTGTTGGATAAATGCATCACCTGTCACTGTTGATACTGTGAGAGTTGTCTTGGGTAAGGTCTTAGCCTTGGCTGGTTTATTATAGAATCCAGTAACACCGTTGTTAACAGATATTCTTGATACAGTCGGACAATTGCCTTTTTCTAATTGATCGAGCGCATGAAAATGTCCTCGTTCCAAAATAAAAAGGTCAGTTATATTGAAATTTAGAAAGGAAACTGGTGACATGGGTGAGATTATTTTTTGACTAGCTTTTGGATAAAGCTGCTTATACATTTCTCTATAAAATATTGTTGGTGTGAATTCTTCATCTGAGAGAATCTTAATTATTCCTAAACGTGTTGGAGTAATTTTTCTGGCATAATTAAATCTCCATCGAGAAAACCTTACAATTGCTGCGACATAATAAAGATATTCTACCGACATAGGCTTCTTCGGAATAAGAATTATACAATCGTCTGTAACTGTACATGGTAACAACTGAACAAATGTATAACCTATGCTTCCTGTCCTGGGAACTGTAATAATAGGTGAATTATATTTCGTTGGAATGTTAAAAAATCCGTAAACACCGTTTTCAATACCTTGGGAGGCAATTAATGGTGTTAGCCCATCGTCCAAAACACCTTTGTCAGTATATGTTCTGTCACCATATCGAATTTTAAAAAGTGATTTAATGGTGTTCATTTGTCTATCTTTTCTAATTCCCTCTCAAACTGAATGCGAAAAGCAATACTTTCTCTTATTAGTTGTTCAATAGCATCAGTAACTTCTGAGGGAGTTATGTTAGGTTCATCAAGATATGCCTCCGGTACAAGTTCTAAATTATTATCTTGTAAGTCTACCTGACATAGTTTTTGAAATGCTGGTATTGAAACAATCTCATTGAGATTCCCCACAATAAACTGCTTAAGGATAGGTGTTATAATTAGGTAATCATTTTTAGCCCTCGGATTTTTAAGACGTTTACCCTTCTTTTTTAATCTTCCATCATTTAATGCTCTGAACCAGAGAATATTAGCGTTATTATGTGGTATACCCTTTTTTACGAATATACCAACAGTATGAACACCAACTGGATAAAATAGGTCTTCGGGAAATGTTACAACAGAAAGCAAAGTATTATTTTTTAATAATCTTTTTCTCCATGCAAGATAACTTCCACTTCGTATCATACTAGAGTAGGGAAGTACTGAGAAAAGGATTCCACCATCTTGCATTTGCTTTAATGCTTGTTCAATGAAAAGATAGGGCTTACGGTCAGTTTTTTTCTTTGGGAATGGCGGATTCATTAAAACCTTAGTGATAGGTGGAATACGATTATTACTATCTAAAGATAAATACTCTGCAATTACATTGCCATTTCTGGTTTTAGCAGTTAACCATTTAGCAAAACAATCCCCACCGATTACATTATTTTTACCATCACCTCTAAATATCATATTAACTAATGCAAGGGAAACAATAAAATCTTGCTCCTCTATACCATATAGCCCCCATTTCTGAAATTTGTCCCATTCATCACCTATGCCAGATGTCTTTCTTTTAACTTCATCAAACGCTGCGACTAAAAAACCACCAGTACCGCACGTTGGGTCAAGTACTAAGTCATTTGGTTGAATATCTATAACCTCTGCTGAAAATTGAGTAATGTGCCTTGGTGTTAGAACTATGCCTATTTCTTTTGCTCCATTGCCATACTTTAAAAAGACTTCATAAAACCTACCTAAAACATCTTTACCAGACTTCATAGCTGACCGAATATTTAATTGTAGTAATTCCTGGATAGTAAGAACAATTGCCTTTTTTAATTTATTGTGATTATCTTCACTTGAAGGTGTATCAATATGAATAAATTTAGAGAATTCAGGTTTCTTTGCCTTTTTTAATTCTAAGTCTACCCTTGAATTAATAGAATCTATTAAAACAGTAGGTGCTTCATCTAAATTAATATTAGTTCCTTCAATGAGTGCTAATAGGATAGCGGAAATAACACGTGCTCGTATATCTTTATGTACGCCTCCTTCATGCAAAATGTCATTTATTTCCTCTGCAGTCTTTAGAAACTCTTTTTCGTCAATTTCTATATCTTTTAAGTGAGGTGTATTCTCAGACAAAATCCTTTCAATTTGACCATTTGAAAGAAGACCAGTTACTTCAACTCCATTCTCTGTGATTGTTTCCCATTTTCCATCTTTTAAGAATTGGCTTGAAGCTATAAAACCCTCTTCGTTATTACCAGCTATACCAGTAATGAATAGGGATTTTATCTGTTTAGATTTATTTATTAAATCAGCATAATCTTCTCTAGCTTCTTTTAAAGCGGTATCAATTTTAATACGCTCATTCTTCGCTTCAATGACATAGTATATAGACTCACTAACCTTTACAATATTTTCAGGGTGTGTTTGTCCGAGATGCTCAGAAATCAATTTGATACTGAGGCATTCTTGTTGGGTAAATATTTGTTTTTTATCCCATCCTTTTTTACTTGTCAATTCATTTAGTATGTGTGAATACGCATGAACTTCTGAGTGTGAATGTAATTTAACCATTTTTATTGCCCCTTCTACTACCCTTTGTATATCGCCGTTGCTTTGGCACACGTTTTAGGTTTGCTATTCTATGTAATGAATCTATTACAGACTTAGTGTTAGCTGGGTGCCTTTCACCCGATTTCCATTTTTCAACGGTACTATTTGCTTGTTCCAGCTTGTCTGCCAAAGCCGCAATAGTCCATCCTCTTTTTTGTAACTTTGCGATGGCTAATTGTACAGCATTCATTGTCTTAATTGTTTACATAATACCATAATAATTATGTTATTGTAAATATAATATAAGCTATTTTTTACTATATGTATTATAACTTCGCAAGAGTACGCATGACGTTAGGTTAAACACCTACTATGGCTACTGGAATTGCTGGCCGTGTAAAGACGCTATATGAAATCGTTGGTTTAATAGATAATAAAATTAGGTAAGTGTCCTCTCAGGACATGTACCAATTTTTAACAACTGAGATTAATATTCCCGAATTTGTTAAAATAGTCTTTATTTTATACCGATAAGATTATGAAGGAGAATGAAGTCACAGATAATCCCTGGAAAATCGAGGTTTACTAAATGAGTTATATATATCAGGATAAAGCGA
>JAFGHP010000071.1 GCA_016930055.1 Candidatus Bathyarchaeota archaeon
GAAATGGCTAATCTGCAGACATTCCTTTCTGCTATTAAGGCCACTAGGAATTCTTTACTTGTTATTACTAACCCCAGTGGTACACCAGTATATGGAAAGAATGTTCAAAATCTTGAGAATATTATTTATCCTCAGAGAAGAGTTGAAGCGTCCACAGATATGTCTTCAGTTCTTGCAAGGGTAACTCAGCCTATTGTACCAGTGGAAAAGGAAGATTTTATCTCAATACTTCGAAAACGATTGATCGTTAGTTATGATAAAGATGTAGCTAATGAAGTAGAGGATTATCTTTATAGAAAGTTAAACTACGATTTTTCTGGACATTATCCTTTCCATCCACTACTTATTGACGTTCTTTATAATAGGATTTCATTATTTGTAAATTTCCAGAAAACCCGTGATGTATTGAAAGTCATCGCATTAGCAATTAAAGGTGTTTTAACACATCTTGATAAAGCGGACTTTTTCGTGATTTCTCCTGCTGATCTTTATTTTGAGGACCCAGAATTAAGGGCTTTATTAACTGATGAAAAAGTATTTGGAAGTAATCTCGAACCTGCAGTAACTCAGGACGTTGTAGCTTCTGCTAAAAAACAAGATGAGGGGCATGTTTTTGGCAAGTATGGGAGAATAGCTAGTGCTGTATTCTTGTATTCTCTACACATTGAACCGATACGTCAAGGCATTACTCCTAAAGAAGCATATCTTTGCGTTACTGATTCTCAGTCTGAGAGCGATACTGAGCAACTTCTAGGACAGTTTTATAGTAACTACAGTCAATTTTTATGGTTTGAAGGTGGAAAATACCTCTTCAAATCAGTTCAAAATGTTCCAAATATGATAAAATTAGAGGCAAATCGAGTATTGAAACCTGAGATCGAGAAATACATTAAAAACACTCTTTTCAAGGATGTTTTTGAGTCCGCTAATACTAAGAACTTTACTTTTTATCGTCATGATAGTTTTATCCCTCAGATTAATCGAATTAATGCTTGCGTGTTGTTTCATTGGGAGGATAAAGACTCTATTACTCCAAAACTACTTAGTATAACCGCTGACAAGAAAAATACAATAATAGTAGTAGTACCTGAGGGAAATCCGGGTACGACAGTATATTATGTAAAACTAATAATTGGTTCTGAAAAGGTTCTCAAGAATGTTCGAAATAATCAAAAGCTTTTCAACGAGGCAAAAAATCTTAAACAAAAATATGATGCTTTAGCAGTTCAGCAGTTTAGAGGATTATATACCCAAATTAAATATCTACAAGGTACTGCGGTTAGAGACATTGATCTTGATCCTCATAAAGGGAAAACTATTGCCGATTCCGTGATTAACAGATTAAAACAGGCTCAAAAAATAATTGATATTGACAACGTTAGACCTAGCGAGTTTTTGAAAACCTTCTTAGGTACACGAAAAAGTGTTCAGGTCAGGACTCTTTATAGCAACATCGAAATAATGACATCAATTCCTTTTGCTTCAAGAGATGATCTTCAGGAAATAATTAAACAAGGAGTAAAAGAAGGAGCAATATGCCTCTTCAAGGGTATGCTGCCTGAAGATAACGTTTACAGTGGGGTTGAGAAAGTTTGTGAAAGAATTGAGACTATAATAGATATTGGAGACACCGTCCTTACTCCCGATTATGCTATTGAGATAAAACAAAAAATTAGTAACTCAAAAAAGATACCTGAAGGCGGAGAGACTGATGAGCCTGAAGGTACTGATGACGGAGAAGAAGGTGAAGGATCTGACGTTATTCCAACTCCTCAAGAAGTGTCAGAGTTTATTGTTGCAGATTCAGGAGACCTGTATGAAAAGTTAAGAGACAAACTTTCCGAGTTACAAATATCTGATATGGAGGCAAGGGTTAAAGTTGAGTTCAAAGGTACCATTCAGGGAAGCGTTACCGCAAAGGATCTTCATGAATTTAGATCTATCCTCGATCTAGCAGAAGGACTTTCAAAGGCTGCAAATCTTCTTGGATCCGTAAAAGCCTCAGTTACTATTATCAAAAGAAAGATGGAGGTTTAACGATGAACACTTTCTCACTTTTACTTAAAGAAAAAGAAGATAGAGTACAACTCTACAAAAACTTTAGTTATGAGTTAGTAAGAACTAAGCGTTCTGTAAAATTAATTGAGAACTTTTTAAACAATGAAATTGAGATTGGTCGTGTATATACTTGGAAAGCGATGTTGCTTTCTCAAATTGATGATTTCTATTGCAAATCCGATGAAAGAGAAAGAGGTTATAGATTATATTTAGCAATTAAACTATTAAATAACATGAAAAAAAGTGATAAAATATATTCATTTATTAGATCAATGAAAGAATTGTCGTTAGAAGAAGCTATTTTTTGGGTATGGCAGTATAATATTTATAATAATAAAGCTATTGACGCATTTAAAATTATACATATGAAAAGGTAGTGAAATTATGGAAAAAACGCTGTTAGAAGAAGGAATATCTGTTGAGCAGGTAAATGTAGAAGCTGAAAAAGAAAAAATAGGTCGTTCAGTCCCTCCCATATCAAATATGCAATATTATTTCACACGAAAACCATTAATTTCTGCAAGAATGGTTATTGCTGCCACACTTCTAAACCAAGAAGATGTATCTGATATTGATTTTAACAAATTAATAGGACTTAATGAAAACCAAAAAAAACGGGCATATTGGGAATTTCCAATGATTTTAAAGCAAAAAATCAAAGAAAAATACCCGAATGGCGTGACAATTCTTGATCCTTTTGCTGGTGGAGGAATGATACCGTTCGAAGCATTGAGAATGGGAGTAAATTGTATTGCTGTTGACTACAACCCTGTTTCTTATTTAATAATGAAAGGAACTCTCGAATATCCTATAAAATATGGGGCTCTTAAAAAATCTAACAATTTCAAATTATTCGCTGACGTTAAACGATATTCTAAGCAGATAATTAGTGAATTAGAGAGTGAAATAAAAAGTAATTATCCAAAACATAATGGAATTGATGTAAGAGCTTACATCTACGCGTGGGAGGTTAAATGTCCAACTTGCGGTAAATTGACGCCTTTAGTAAATAACTGGTGGTTAGATAGTAAAGATAAAATTGGATTATCTTATGAGTTGATAAGTGGTGAAATTGTTTATAGTATTAAAAAAGGCCAAAGTATTTCTGAAGGAAATATTAAAAATAGAAAATGTATTTGTATAAATTGTACGTCAGAGATTCCTTCTAATGCTGTATTAGATGACATAAATCGAAATTATAGAGAAACGTTATTGGCAGTATATCTGGAAAATGGTAAATTTGAACTTCCGACACAAGAAGACTTACAAATATTAGATGAAATAAAAAATGAAATATTATCTAATGCTAAAAAATACTCTCCTTATATTCCTGTTGAGGCAATCCCAGAAGAAGCTAGAGCATTACCTGCAGGAAAATATATTCAACAATGGTTTAGATTATTTAATTATAGACAATTAATGTTAATGGCGTTATATGTTAAGAAGACTAGAGAACTTTTAAAAGAAATATCAATTAACGATTTTGATTACGCTGGAGCGATTGGAACCTATTTAACTTTTATTTTAACTAAACATGTTCAACGTAATTGCAGGTCTACTTCTTGGCATTATTCTAACAAGCAGATTTCTCACCTTTTTGCTAGTAGAGGTGTTAACATGCGGTGGGACCATACCGAAGTTAATCCTTTTGTTAAATTTTCAGGTACCTTTCAGGGAATAGTAGATGATGTACTATCTGGTTTATCCTTTTCGTTGGACTCTTTAAATAAATATGATTGGGAATTAACTGTTAAACCATCTATAGAAATATACAACGAATCAATTATTGGTTGGAAGCCCAAGAACAAAATACAATTCATTATTACTGATCCTCCGTATTATGATGATGTTCCGTATCCTGAATTAATGCATGTTTTTCAAATATGGTATAGTAAAATACTGTCTGACTATATTGACATACCCTCTACCATAAAAACTAACGATGAATTAAGCGTCGGTGGTGATAGAGGAGACGAAATCTATGAAAAAAGAATGAATGATGCCTTAAAATCTCTTTATAATATAATCGATGACGATGGAGTTGTAGTTCTCTATTATGTTCATAAAAGCATTAAAGGGTGGAGTTATTTACTCGAATCACTAAGAAAAATTGGTTTTTCAGTTACATCGACTATATCCCTAATGACAGAGAACACCCAGAGTTCGTTATCCAAAGGAAAATCGTCGATTTTTCATTCTTTACTATTGACTGCAAGGAAAAGGACTGAACATAAAATAGCTAATATAATAGACATAGAAGACGAAATTAAATCTAAGATGGAGCTCAGATATACCGAACTTGAAAAATTATACGGTAAAGATAGAATGAATTTGATGGTTGCTGCATCTGGCATAGTTATTGAAATAATTACTAGTTATGATGAAATAAAGTCGTTTACAAAAAATACATCAGATTATGCATTAGAAATGGGACAAAAATATCTAATTGAATTATTTGCGCAAAACGCTCTAAAAATCAGACATATAGATCCTAAAACTATGGTCTATGTTTGGTTTAGATATTCTTTAAGAGATGATATTGATTACTCGGAATTTAATCAGACTTTAAAAGCACTTGGAGTTAGCGAATATGCAATAGAAGACATAATCGATTCCAAAAAGAAAGATAAAATAAGATTGCTTGACTACATTGAAAGAGCCTCCTTAGAAATAGATGGAATGGAACCTTTAGTTGCTCAGACCGTTATAGATGCAACCCAGATTGCTCTTAGGGCATATATGCGTGGAGGCATTAACTCTGCAACATATACAGTTGAAAATTCGCCTTTTGGGTCTCAAACTATTCTTAATACTATTGACGCTCTTGGTCGAATTCACGCAACAAAACCACAATACAAAGAAGGAGAAACATGTCTGCGGTTCATAACTGACTGGAACGCTCTACATGGAAAGCCAACTAAACTAGATCATTTTAGCGAGGAAAAACAAGAATGACCCGTCAGGAACTAACATACCAAGACTACGCGAAGTTCATGTCTTGTATTACTGCTCACTACCTAGAAGGAAAAGCGAAGTATGATCCCCTTAGTGTCTTTTTATCCTCAAAAATTGACTTAGTACCCTATCAGATATACGATTTTAAAAAACTCCTTAACGAACAAAAAACGAATGGAAATATTCGAACCCTAATTGCATACGAAACAGGCTTAGGTAAAACAATTCTCGTTGGTATGATAATTAAAGAATTAATCGGTAATAATCCTCAAGGACCACCCAAACGAGTACTAATTATCACACCACCAACGGTTCTACCTCAATTCAAAGATGAAATGAAACGAAAATTCGGGTTAGACTTTTATCAATTTGAAACAAGAAACCCCGAATTCAAAGACCTTACAATTGCATCAATGGACACCCTCAAACTCGAACCCTATAAACAACTCGTAGAAGAACAATTATGGGACTTAATAATTGTAGACGAATACCACCGAATATCCCCATATAATCAAAGAGGCGAACTCATCTCCAAAATAACCGGAAAAACAAAACACTTCATCGCCCTAACCGCCACACCCCATGACGGAAAAAGCGATAGATACAATTTTAGACTCAAGTGTATAGCCCCCAATCCATTAATTATCAGGCGAGTAAAACGAGAAGCAGTAGATATTAATAATCAAAAACTCTTCAACCAAAACCTAGAAGAAATAAAACAAGAAATCCAAATCACTCCTCTTGAAAAATCATTTTACAGAAGCGCAGAACGATATGCAAAAGAACGCTTCAAAGGAACCGGCGCAGGCGCATTAATCGCCATAGTTATCGGAAGAGCAGTATCAAGCAGCATACGTGCCGGCCTAAAACTCCTAAAAAGACGCCAAAACAAACTTCTCTTAGGCGATCTCGATGAAATAGAAGACGAGTCCTTAGATGATCTTCTTGAAAAGGTAGATGAGGGCCAAGAACTCACCGAAGAAGACATAGAGAAAATTCTTAGTGCAAGACCAGAAACAAGAGCTGAACTTGAATACGAACTAAGCCTACTTCAACCCGTAATCGAAGAAGGACAACAAATACTCGACATCCAACCCATTGACAGTAAAGGTCAAGACCTTCTAAACTTACTTGATGATGCTATCAGTAAAGGAAGAAAATGCCTCATATTCACTGGCTTCATCGAAACAGTGGAGTACCTAAAAGAACTTCTCAACGAACGAGGATACAATCCGTTAGAGATTACAGGCAGAGTCTCAATGGAAGAAAGAAACAGAATTGTTGAACAAATAACCAAAGAAGATCAATACAAAATCATCATCGGAACCGACGCCATGGGCGAAAGCCTAAACCTCCAAGCTGCAAGCGTTGAAATCAATTACGAAGTCCCATGGAGTCCAGTAAGTTATATCCAAAGAGTTGGACGAATCTGGAGATTTGGTCAAAAACACCATGACCTCTACATCTACAACTATTTACCTGCATTTGATGTCGAACGAAGAGTAATGGAAGTAATGCTAGAAAAAATCAAGACAATAAACTATGAATTCGGCGAGATTGGACTTAGCGTATTTGGACAAGAACTAGGTAAAGTCGAGACTATAGTAAAAGAAGCCTATGAAGGAAAAGACATACAAGAAAAACTAGAAGAAGCATATAGAAAAAGCCTCGAAATCGGGCGGGAAGTCGTCGAAGTACTTCGTACAAGTATGGAATTACCTAAAGTAGTAAACGTAGAAGAACTACAAAGAACCAACCGAATTAATCTCGATGACACAATAACTGAAAAAGATCTAAGAAGATTCTTACAGTATCTCAAGGATTCAGAACTCGCCTCAGGAGAATTCCCCGAAAACGAGGATGAACCAAGCACCTATCATGTACATATAACTGGTGGCTATATACGAGTCGAAAACCTGTCATTGAACGATAAAGGAATCCAAGAAGCAATCAAACTATGCCATCAATCTAAAGATGAAACACAGGTCATATTTAATTATCACAAAACTATGAAAGGCCAAATAAGAATCTACCAAACTTCCATCCAAAGCAACGTAGTTTATCAAGAACCCATACTAGAGACACCTGAAGGGCTTCTCACATACAGAGGAATACTTGGACTAATCCCAATCTTCGCAGACTCATCAAATCAAATCCATTTCCAGAGCAAAGAAGACTACGAAAAAACAACTGGGGAAAAATGGTTAGACCTAGCAAAACAACAATGGAATGAAATATTGAAAATTAAACAGACTGAGCTTCTCAACGAGAAAGACACCATAAAGAGAGATTGGTTAAAGCAGGAACTCCAACAAATCCAAAACTCCAAACCAGAATCACACACCGTTTTACCTGTTCAAGACCTCTATAGTGTAATATTCAAAGCAACTCAGACAGAAGAATCATGGAGAGCAAGATATGAAATTGAACAAGAAGCCATGAAAGCTGCCACCGAATACTACCAAACAAAAGGCTACTCTGTTGAAGACATTTCCCAGCAAAACCGAGGTTATGACATACTTTGCTCACGCCCCGATGGGGTTCTACGAGTCGAGGTAAAAGGAATCAAAGGGAGCCCCCACCCACAATTAACTCAGAATGAACACAGAATGGCAGAATTCTATAGAGAAAGCTTCATACTATTTATCCTAAAAATTAGTGGCACAAGTAAAAATAAATTCGCAGTACCAGATCCAATACATAATATTGAATTTATCGAGTTTCAAAAACCTGTTTATCAGGCTAGGAACTATGAAGCGTTTCAGGTCGATTAAAGTTCTTTAAATTGAACGAGGTATTTGTAAATAAAGATATGGAAAGTAGATATACAAAAGTGAGATAAATGGACATTAATGGTATTAGAAATCTGTTAGATTGTTGGGGGCGTGCCCAACCAAATGATAGAATCGAATTAAATTTTAATCAACTAAATGATATTGCAGATGTTCTTGTAGAAAACACAGGTAAAGATATGGTGAATGATCCATTCACAAATAATAATAACACGCTTTTTAGAGAATTTTCTTTGACATTAGGTTCAGGGATGGCTGAAAAACAACTAGGAATATATTTTTTTAAAAAATTTTATGAGAAATGTATAGAGCTAGAAATTAATCATGGTAAACGAATTCATAAGGGGGACACATTAAACTGGATAGGAAGATATTACTTTGAGTTAAAACAATATCATGAGTCTTTTTACTATTGGATCTTAGATTATTTAGAGGACATACTTTCTGAGTATTATAAAACATCTAGCAATCAAGGAGAATTATGTATCTCAGATGCAAAAAGAGCACCAGTATGTGAAATGCTTCAACTATATTTTGGTGTTCCCGCAATAAACTTAAAAGAATTGTATAATAATTCTATTGAAGTTTTAAAAAATGAGAATGAACTTATTCTACATCCAGAAATATTGCAATTCAGACTAAGAAATAAGGGCATACAAACTCCTAGATTAATTGATTATAGATATTATCATCCTAATTTATCATATTTAAAATCTACATATAATAATATCTTAAATTATGATGATTTTAAATTATGGGAGAAATTTGCAGCCTATTTGCTATCTTCAATAGATGGATTTGAACCAATTACAAATCTAAGTACTGGTGAAGGTACATACGAGTTCGATGTTATTATAAGAAATAACACAAATATAGAATTATTTACGTCAAAATTTGGAGATTATATAGGTGTAGAATGTAAGTATTATAAAGAGAAGACTATAACTGTTGAACAACTAAATCATTTTGCATCAAAATTAAAATATCATGATATAAGATGTGGAGTTATTTTTACAAAAACATCGATATCTGGGTGGACTGACATTGAGGGTCAAAAATATGGTAAATTAGTACAAACCAAAATTTATAATCGTAATAATATCATAATTTTTGATATTAACAACGAAGATGTAAATAGGATTCTCGATGGGAAAAATCTGGTTGAACTTTTAATTGAAAAATATGAAACTGTTAGATTAGGTTTATAATCAATATTTTTTTTAAATGGTTTTAACCCGCTTATAAAAGACCATACGGATATACAGATTTTTAATTTCATGATTGATGGTGATAAAATGCCACAAATCCCTATAGAACTTGATAATTCTCTTTTTATATGAGCGCATAATTCAAACAATCATTAATATTTCTTTCTATGAACCGAAGAATAAATAGCAATTAAGTTATATTTAGATAAAAAAAATAATTCTATAAATGGAAGCTCCCCACTTCCCTGAAAAATACCAATTATTAGCTCAAGTACTTGGTAAGATACATAGGAATGGATTGACAGATTTTCATATCAATCCAAAACAACTCGAAACCCAGCTGCTCGAACAATACCTCCAAGACCACGACGAACAGCCACCATTCAACTACCAAGGACCAACAAATAAAACCCCAAACACCAACAACAAACCAGACAAGAAAATGGGAAACAGAGAAAAAATACTAGAACACCTCCAAGAAAACCCAGAAGGCATCTGCGACGACTGCCTATCCATACACCTAGACATAAAACC
>JAFGHP010000072.1 GCA_016930055.1 Candidatus Bathyarchaeota archaeon
AGAAGGATTAAAAGAAGAAGGATTAGAAGTGACTATGCATAATGCTAATGAAGGTAGGTTCCCGATAGCTGATTTCTCGAAATATGATTGTGTGGCTTTCGGAACTCCTGATTACTTTGGTTACTTAGCTGGCACAATTAAAACATTCATGGATGATTGGTACATTAACAGGAATCAATCAGGAATGTCTGGAAAATCTTATGTTGTATTTTACAGTCATGGTGGAGGAGGACGTGTTAAAGATGCTCTTAGCCTTTTTAGCAGAGTTGGTACAATGGTAGGCACTCCTGTTGGATCTAGAGGTGCACCAACACCGGAAATATTACTAGAATGTAAAACGTTGGGAGTTACTTTAGCAAAATCGTTAAAATAAAATACTTTTTTTATTTTTTAAAATTAAATACTTTTGATTAAAAAATTATTTTAATAATTTTCACAGTTTAATTCGTAGTAGCTTTGTGGATGTTTACAAGCAGGACAAGCTAAAGGAGCTTCTTTTCCGTGATGAATGTAACCGCAATTTCTACATTTCCATTCAACTTCTATGTCTCTTTTAAAAACTGTCTCATTTTTCACCTTATCATATAAAATTCTATATCTTTTTTCATGTTTCTCTTCAACTTCACCGATCTCTGTAAACGCTGTAACTACTTCTTGGAACCCCTCTTTTTTAGCTACTTCAGCAAATTGAGGATAAAGCTTACCCCACTCCATTTTTTCTCCTTCAGCTGCTGATAAAAGATTTGCTAAAGTATCACCTATAACCCCTGCTGGATATGAAGCAATAATCTCCGCCTCACCACCTTCTAAAAATTGAAAGAATATTTTAGCATGTTCTTTCTCATTTTCTGCTGTTTCAAGAAAAATATCTGAGATCTGTTCATAGCCTTCCTTTTTAGCTACGCTAGCAAAATATGTGTATCTATTTCTTGCTTGGCTTTCCCCTGCAAACGCTTTCAAGAGATTCTTCTCTGTTTCGCTTCCCTTTATTTTGACCATAAATAAGAACTGGTTTGAAGATAAATAAATGATTATTTTTTATTAAAATATCTTGATTTTTATATCTTCTTTACTTGTACCAATGTTGAATGGGTTCTTGAACCATGACTAGGAAGAGTCGGTTCAGTTGATGTCAAAATGTTTGCAGAACCAGCTAAATCAATTCCCTCTGAATTTAATGAAGGCCAAACCCCTTCCAATAAACATACTACTCCCTTCATAATTTCTTCAGTAACAATAGCGTTTGTATGAATAATTCCTTGTACACTTTTGATACAAATTTTATCACCATCTTTAATTTTCCTAGTCTCAGCATCATATATGTTAATCCATAGTCCCTGATTTTCTCTCTCTCTGAACCACTTTATATTATAATTTTGTGAATTTACCCTGTATCTTGATTTTGGTGTAATCAATCTTAAAGGATATTTCTGATTTATTTCCATGATTCTTAATGATGGAATCGCTGAAAACCCGGTTCTTGCATAGTTTTCTGATTTTATCTCTATTTTACCCGAAGGTGTTTGTAGAGGATTATTCAATGGATCTTTAATAAAATCAGATAAACCAACTCGATACTGATTTTTACCCCAATATACTCCAGTATTCAAAAATTCTTTTCGATCAATGATCTCAGAATACTCTAGAAATTCACTTAACCAGTCTTCTTCATTTTTTCCCTCAGAGAATTCTTTTTCAAAGCCTATTCTCTTAGAAATTTCTCTAAAAATTTCATAATCATTCTTTACTTCATGTATTGGATTTATGGCTTGCTTGGATAATAATAAATAATTTCCTCCATCAGGGATCAAAAAGTCGTCTCTTTCAAGAAAAGTCGTTGTAGGAAAAACTACATCGCAATAATTTGCTGTTGTAGTAAGAAAATGCTCATGACAAACTGAAAACTCTACTTTTTGAAATGCTTTAATATTCTTTTTTACATCACTCCCCTGAACAATAAAATTCCCACCAACATTATAGATTGCTTTAATTTCACTTGGAAAACCTCCCTTCTTTCCTTCAAGAATAGCGTCTGCCCATCTATATACTGGTATGCTTATACCTGTGTGGTTTAAAGGGATCGAGATTGACCCAATTTTTGGAGAAGGTAAAGTCCCCCAAGTTAATGCTCCTGTTGATCCACCTAAAACACCTATGTTTCCAGTAGCTGTTTGAAGCGTAATTGACATGCGAATAGCTTCTTCTCCACCAATAGTTCTTTGGATTGATAAACCTGGAATTAATGCTGTTGGATGGGTTCTTCCATAAACTAATGCTAAATCAATGATAATTTCCGATGGAGTGCCACATATTTTTTCAGCCCATTCAGGACTTTTTTGTATTCCATCGATATCTCCATACAAAAAATTTTCTAAATCTTCGAAACCGTAAGAATATTTTTTAATAAATTTTCTATCGACTAAATCTTCTTTAAGTAATATAAATAACACTGCCATCATTAACGAAACATCGGTACCTGGATAGATTGGAACCCATTTATCTGCTAAAGATTTTACTGTTGTAGTTCTTCTAGGATCAATTACAATTACTTTAACTCCTCTAGATTTTGCTTTCCTTATCTTTGATTCAAATGGTACTCCAAGTCTGTTATCTACAATATTAGCTCCCCACAAAATAATCAAGTTGGTATATTCTAGAGTGTTTGGGTCTATACCAACTTCGTTTGTACCAAAAATATAAGGTGTAGTATATTGAGCAGCAGCACTACTGTAATTTGAATAGGTTTCCGTAAATCCACCTAAACAGCTAAGAAATCTTTTCGTTAATGAAGATGTATTATGTAACGCACCGTTACATGCTCCTGATCCACCTAACCTAATAATTGAGGCGTTACCATATTTTTCTCTTATTTTAATCAAATTTTCAGCTACATAATCTAATGCAGCAGACCAACTAGACTCCTTAAATTTACCTGATCCCCTCTCTCCTTCTCTAAGTAATGGCTTCTTTAATCTGTCAGGAGAATATTGTACCCTACCCATTTCCAAACCTTTAATACAACCTGATAAATATGGCCCGCCACTAGGATTATTAGTAATTTTAACAATTTTACCATCTATAATATGAGCTAAAAGCGGGCATCCACCACCACAGTCTAGATTACAGGCAACAGGAATCTGTTTAATTATAATATTGTCCCCCAGATTTTTTTCTTGATAATAAATTAGATTTAATGAATATAAAAAAAATTATTATTAAAAGTTTTTTTTCATTTATTAAGTACTTTATCTATTTGTTCAGTCCATCTTCCACTCTTAGCTAACCATTCATGTCCTGATTTTGGGTATACATCTTTTCTTTTATAGATTTTTCTTGCTTGATTAAGCCTTTGCTCAACTTTATCTATTAAATCACCATAACTTTTCATCGTTTGTTCGATTTTTTGTTGAATCTCCTGTATCTCTTCAGATATATGTGGTGGTATCTTACAAGTTACGCA
The DNA here is from genome assembly GCA_016930055.1 of Candidatus Bathyarchaeota archaeon. GTDB lineage: Archaea > Thermoproteota > Bathyarchaeia > TCS64 > TCS64 > UBA8941. The sequence continues at coordinate 3,461 of JAFGHP010000072.1, forward strand.
GCGGAAATCTTTTACAGCATTTTCGAAATCCTCAAGAGCTTTATTCAAATCGTTTAGCATATTCTGCATTTCTTCAATACAACTTTTCAATGTATCTGGGGGACGTCGACCTGAATTCCAGGCATAACTATGATCTATCCAAGACATTAAATCCGTACATATTATTTCTGAGCTTTTTCTAATGTTAGATGCTTTTTGCCTTGGATTAATACCTGTTAAACCTTGAGCTATCCCAACGCCGATCTCTCTTATAGCCCAATCTTCTAATTCTAAGACTTGCCCTAAAGTTGAAGAGATCTCGCCAAGAATGTTACCACTAACATCTTTAGCAACATCTTTTCCTAACTCTTTTAGTGCTGCTTCTCCCCCCTCTTTGAATACAGTTTTTGCTTTTCCAGCAGCTGAAGTAACTATTCCTGCTACTTTCTGTACTTTTTCTGCTGTTTCATAGATTTCTTTTTCAGCTCCTGTCCAATGACTAATTAAAGCAACTTTAAGATCCCACTCAATCAATAATTTACCGACGGTCCTAAGATTTTCTTTCCAACGAGGCATCGCTTCATCAAAAGCATCTCTAACATTGCCAACGGCTGTATCAAGTTCGACTTGAGCATCCCAACATGCTTTATTCTCAGCTTCAACTACTTCAGGATGTTCTTTACAAAAATCTTCCTCTTTTTTACCTTTTTTACGTAATACATTGATTATAAGTAAAATTATTACACTACTAAAACCACCTAAAATTAAAAGAATCGGCCAATAAGTCTCCCAAAAACTAATTTCCCAAGACGCAGTTTTTGATCCAGCTAAGTCATTTATCCTAGTTAAATTATATAGGTTGTCTTCTATTCCAGTTACCTTTATACTCAATGAACCAGGCTCATTCAAAACATAACTTTTTTCCCAAACCAAATTTTGATCAGACCAATTCATTGGTTCACCATTAGCGTAGACAATACCTTTAGATCCATCAAAAACAATTTCATCATAATCATAAACAACTTTACACCAGAATGTTAATGGTTCACCAAGTTTATTTTTAGTTGCTGAAACCCCAGTTTCTAAAACTTTTAATCTATCAACTATTACTGAAAAATCATTACTCAGATAACTCGTTAAATTATATTTTTCATCAACAATATTTTTTACACTTATAGTAAATTCTTGAACGCTGCTAGTAGAAAATTCTTCAAAAATTACTTCTCCAACGAATGTTGTATCATCATACTCATATTTACCAGTCCAAACAATCTTAGGTTGATCATCTACATTGATTCTATTTTTTTCTATAACGATGCTTAGGTTTATTCTGTCACCAATAATCGAAGGTGAATCAACGAGCTGAAGAAATTTCTTTATACCATTAATATCAACTCCAGTAATATTCAAAATGTTATTACCAAGTTTCACATCTCTAATTGTACAGTTAGCCCATCCAAAAGAATCAACTGTAACAGTTTCATTATCAACAAAAACTTTCCCATACGAAATATTTGTTCCATTATTCCAACTAAGATGTAAAGCAACAGAAACATCCTTACCAATATTACATCGTGAATCTAAAACCCATGCTTGATCAATTACAGGGGCTATAGTCACAAAACTCCATTCAAATTCATCGGTTAATGTAAAACCAGAAACATCAATTATATTTTCATTTAGTGTTAATGTATATTTAGTAGCATACTCTAAAGGAATTAGAGGAAATATTTGAATTGCGAGTCCACCAGGCTGTAATTCAA
>JAFGHP010000012.1 GCA_016930055.1 Candidatus Bathyarchaeota archaeon
GATGTTAAGCACATTCCTATTTCTTAGTTGTTCACGGAGTTTCCCAAGATTCAACGCGTCTCCTGTTTTTTCCTCAATTGAAGCAGATCCTCTTACGAAAACAAGAATATAGAGGGCAAGTAAAAGTGCTGGAACAGAGAGTATACTTAGAGTAGTTCTCCACCCCATTTGAGTTACTAGATACACCGTTATAAGTGGTGTGAAGCTGAAAGCCATTGATGGGAAAGACTGGTTGAGTCCAAGCATCTTGCCACGTTCCTTAGGATCCGTAGCGGAGGAAATCAGGGATGCACCAACTGGATGCTGAGTGCTACTTCCAACCCCAGCAGCAACTGTGAAACCAAAGAAAGACCAAAAACCATTGCTTAAAGCTGCAGCTATATTCATAATAGAGTTGATGATGTTACCAAACCCAACAAGGACTCTACTACTTAACCATCTTCTTAAGAAACCAACGAACATCTGAGGAAACCCAGCTGCAAAGGTTGCAGCTGATCTTATTACTCCTAGCTGACTATAGCTGAGGCTGAACTCAGCAATTATATCTGGGTAAAGTATAGGCATTGCACCACTAATAACATGATTTAACATATGAAGAAAAATCACAGACCAAACTAAAGGTGCTGACTTTTTTCTCTCCTCGACTTCGAACTCATCCATCGTATTTACTAAGCATATATCCAAGCATTGTTGTATATTTTAATACCGGTTAAAGACATTGGGTTGGCAAGATATACTATTCCTGTTATTACACCTAAAACCTGTGAATATACATAGACTATTTGAATGTTGAATAAAAACATCAATCACCTCGAAAGCAAGCTGATTATCAGAATGCCCATAAAAACTTATTTTTTATTAATATATGCTTATTTTCTAACTATATTTTAAACTAAATGAATATAAACTACGGTTCAACTTACTTAAATGTAAAACAAATGACTGATGTAGTTATTGTTTTGATGACGCTTGAAACCGACACTGAGAGAGAAGTGCTGAAAGAGTTACGACAAATACCAAACGTAACCGAAGCCCACTTCTTATATGGTCCATATGATGCATATGCCAGAGTTGAAGCAAATACAACTAATGAGCTACAAACCATCGTTTTGGAAAAGATTAGGCTAATAAAAGGTATTAGATCAACAACTACTTGCTTCATTGCTGATTAATATAAATCTTAAATAATTTTAAATCAATATTGTTTGTACTAAAATTTCATGATTCTTCATTGAAATAATTCATAAATGAAATAATATTATTTTTTTATGGAGTAGGTTTTGTTAATCACAGCAAGTGTAAAGTTATCTTCTCTTCATGTACTATAATTGTTTGAGTAGGCGAATAAAATTTAATCCAACCAACCAGTTTCTAACTATTATGAAAGATAGAAAAAAGCAAAGGCAAAGCGCATGATAACAGTGTTCGTACCAGAGTGTTAAAATTTTTGTGGATCTTCAATATTTTGAGGTGTATTCCATGTCTTTATCCTTCTCAGTTTGTCAAGGCTTGATCTATGGTGTAAGCATAACAGGATACATCTTCCTCTTAATGGTCACCACAAGTCCAAGGATATGGGGATATCAAGACTATCCTAAAAGAGTTAAGGAGAAGGTTCCTCCCCAAACAAAGCGGGAGAGGACACTAGCCTTGATTTTAAGTATGCCTTTCTTAATATTTACTTTCTCATTTCCAATCTATTCAGTTTATGCGTTGAAATCCCAACTGGGGGGAACAATTACCGTTATAGATGCTTTTCTTCATCTACTAATTTTAATGTTTTTTTGCAGCTTTGGTGATCTAGTGCTTCTAGACTGGCTTCTCATCAGTAAGATTACACCAAACTTTGTAATTATCCCGGGATCGGAAGCAGAGGATTACAAGGACTTCTCACATCATTACTGGAGTCATCTTAGAGCTGCTGCCATCATGGTGATCGTGAGTGCTATAATTGCTGTGCTAGTAGTGCTTATGTTCTGATTATTTGCATTACGATTTAATTCACTTGATAAATATTAATTAACAGATATATAGATAAATTTATTTTAGTAAAAGTTTACACTTTTTTTTCATTTACTCTTGGCTTCCTTGTATTTCTCGCAGGCTTCCTGATCACTGTCAACCATTTTGAAAGTAGCAGTACAATATTCTGTTAATCTTATTCTGTGTTCACAGTTAAGGCATATCTTTTTAGGTTCTGTCATTTCACCACCACCTCAATTGCATGAACTATGGCTGGGACATGTTCACATGTTTTACTAGTAATTTCATAAATATTCGTTCTTCGGTTTTTATTTTGTAGAATAATTAATGTCTTTAATCCATATGAATGTTTTAAAGATTCCATATTATAATTAATTGAATTGTTGTTTATGACTCTTTACCAAACAAAATAAACATTAACTGAAAGTAACCTATGCTAAATAGATATTAGTCAAACAGTTTATTTAAGCAACAAATGAAAGAATTAAACGATTTCTTCGAGTCCAAAGTTAAGATTCTTAGGATTAATATTGGTAAAAAACAAACAGCGGAGACTTTGATTAATTAAGAGGCACAATTATTAACAAAATATCTGAAAAATGATAATAAAATCTGGTAATTAAGGTCAGTTTCATTAATTGGAGGAGAAGGTATTTATGAAATTTAATTCTATAGAAATTTCACGGAAATTTATTAAAATGCCTAATGAAGGAGGCATTCTTTCAGATCATGTAATTAATAAATTATACAGTGCTATTATCATTCTTGATTTACTTGATAAATTAACAAATCCTCTTTATGTGATATATTTTGTGATGAAGAGAGAAGATGAAGTAAGAGAAAATTATTAGTGAATGAGTTTGGTTTGGGTGATAAAGTTTAATCACAAACCTAAAACTACGCGCTATTTACTGTCATTAAATTCTGCTCATTCCCTTCTACATATATTCCTGTATATCCTATCTTATCATCACTTGTATCATTTGTATCAATTTTTTGTTTTATTACAAAAAAGTGATAAATATTTCAAGCTATATAAGCAATTCATATTATTTACATCTCATTTATAACAGAGGAACTACGAAGATGACTTGATGATTCTATGGAGACATATTCAGGAATTTTTATAAATTTTGGTCTGGGAAATAAGATGCAATATCCTCATAAAGGCATCATTAAGGTTTTGAATATCGATAATACAGAAAAAGGTAAAGTAGTTGGATGGTGGATTGGGTGGCCTGAGAATAAACCAAAATTATTCGGTCGAATAATTGGGTTTCATGGAAGCAAATATTTGATGGTTAAATTTAAGAAAGGGCTACCGGGGCAAGCATTTGGGACAAGGATAGCCATCGCAAAAAACAAAACAGATATTCTAAAATAAATTCTAATCACCAAACCCAATAATGAACCTATTTTATGTGATTGAATAATTGTTAAAAATAACGCTTTAACTCTTATAGCAAGTTCAATTTTCTACGCAGGAATAAAAGATAATGTAAGGTTCAAAGCATAATAAAGCAGCTAGTAATTATTACTTGAAAAATGATAAAAAACAATTAAATATTAATTTTCATGGATGAACATATTCAAGTATTCATATTAAAAAAGATGGTGATGAATACTTTTTAAAAAAATGTGATTTTTATAGAATTACACTATAAAAACATATAGATTTTATCTGCAGAATAATCAAAACTTTTTTGATTTGTTTGTTTTCTTTTTAAGGACACAATTATGTCTGATTGAAGATCTACATTTTCTACAGTTCGTACGGAGGTTTGATCTAAGTTGACACAAGATTATTCAATAGTAGATAGTAAAGCGCTATACTTAAGGATGATATAAATATAATTTATGTCTCTTCATAGAGGCTCTGATCAATGTTACGTAAATAAATTTTTTCACAACCAATCAATTCTAAGTATTATCAATAATATAAATACTAGAAGTCGAATATCCGCAAAATTCTTTGAGATTTCTATAGATAAGGTTGTTTCTTTAAGAGTCATAGGACTACCATCTTGACCAGTTCTTTCCATAAAACCGTTAAATAATTCAATCATTTGTTTAGGGTTTTATTTTAGCCATCTTATCAAAAGTATCTAAACCCGCTTCGAAGTAAAGACAAGCCTCTTCTCCATATATTTAGGACCTCTAGCCAAATTAGTGAGTTTCACAAATTTCAAAACTTTATCTACAGAAGCCCATGTGTTTCCTGATTCAAGAATCTGACTCGCTGTTTTTATTATTATCTTGGCTAAAATTAAGGGATTAAACCTATATATTATAATCAGCAGAACATAGTTAATATTAGGATATTTATATTAATATATAAAAAATCAGTGAATTTCTCTAATAGTTTTAACATGCTTAATATAAAGGTAAGACATGGTATGTAATGACTAAAATGAGTAGCCAAAATACGTTTAAAATGAAAATTTTCCCTTCTAAACCAATTCAAGGTAATATATTTAGTAGAGATAATTTTCCTCAACCAAAAAACTTGGCGCCCTTTGTTGAAAGTGATGGAGCTTTAGTTTTTATTTGCGGAAATTGCGATCACATACTTCTTAATAATGTCCGCCCTAGGCAGATCACACAAGCAATATACAAGTGTCCTAAATGCGGTTCATATAATCAAATTAACAAAAACAGTTAAATCATAAACTATTAAAAGATTACACCAATTATTAAATTGGTTTTTAAGGATAAAAGTAGCTAACTAGATGATTATAACCTTGATACCCGATACTGATCTCAAACAAAAGGACTATCGCCTAATCATTATAAAAGGAATAGCTAACAATCTTAGTGTCTACCAAATTTCTGAACAACTTGGAATCAACCAATGGGAAATAAAAAGAGAGTTGAAATATATGAAACATAATAAAGATCCTTTATTAAAGCAAGCATATCAAGACAAAGAAAAACACATTGAGAAAAAACTTTTATCGAATATTTTAAATGATAAATTTATTAAAATGACGGGAGTTGAGTTATCGGAGCAGAGTTTTTTTAACATGATAAATTATTACAGACCAGAACTGATGAAAGTAATAAACTCAAATAATGAACACGAACCCATCACTAAACTTCCTTCTAATGTTAAGAAAACATTAATAAAAAATGGAATCATCTCAGGTAGAAGTGGTGGCCGTGGAATTACCACAAAAGCTCGAAAATTTTTACTTAAAAAGATAGATTAATCATATCACCCAAACCCAAAATTTCTTTTTAAGTTTACAAACTTACATGCCTATTCTTTTTTAATAATATCGTGAGCAAATGCAGTGATGATAGGTATAGGCAACAAAATAAGCATGATAATTGCTAGACCCCATTGAATAGTATAAGTGACGTTTGCGTTAAAGATCCATAATAAAGGATACCCAAATACAGCGATCTCCACCCCAAACACGAAAACCAATACATAAACGATTAATAATCCATGCCATAACTTTGAAAGAAAGTGAACTAATGTAATAGGAAGATTACGTCGCCACCAATTTAATGAACTATTAATTTTTGAAGCAGCACCAAAACCAAATAGAGCCATAAAAATTGGTGCAAAACCTCCTCCAACCAACCATAAAATTAATGATAAAAGCCCAAATATCCTGGCACCATACTTTTTTTCAATGAATA
>JAFGHP010000073.1 GCA_016930055.1 Candidatus Bathyarchaeota archaeon
CTAAAAGCTATGTCTTAAATAAAGATATAACTTTTACTAAATTTCTTTTTGTATGTGGTATTGGTGAGATTTGAACCCGCACCACTAAGGAGATATCACAGGTAACGCATCCCATTATATCGATGATTTTATCCATATATACCCCTAAATTTATTCCATGATACAGATTGAGTATTTACCCATCATTCTCACCGGAATAGGTATTATTGTTTCAGTTTTATACTATGCAATGGTGCTAAGAAATTCTAACATCACAAGACAAGCACAACTTTTTTCACAGATCTACCTAGTTTTTCACCAAGATTACCCAAAATACTCAGTAATATTGTTAGACTGGGATTATGAGAATTACAAAGACTTCATGGAGAAATATGGGCGGCAAGTCCCAGAGCGCTATGGTGACTGGTTAAAACTATGCTCGTTTTTAGAGGGGCTCGGAGTACTCGTTAAGCGAGGATTAACTAACAAACATCTTGTCGGAGACTTTATGTCTGGATATGTGGTAAAGTTCTGGATTAAATTTGAGCCACTAGTCTTGGAGATAAGGCAAGTATTAGATTGGCCTTCAGCTTACGAGCATATAGAGTATCTATACAAGGAGATGGAGCCAATATATCGGAAAAAGACATAATTAAAACCTATAATAGTGGAAATGGGCTGTTATAGTATATTGAAATTAATGTAAAACTAAAATGTGGGGTTGTTCTTAGGTACATGCGTGCCTTCTACACATGAACCGTATAAAAAATCTAAATTGTTATTTATATCACTTTAAAAAAAGTATACAATGTGTGTGGTTTTGAACACACCCAAGACCGTATCAGAACTAGCAGAAACAACATATACATCACAAAGTTACTTATCGCAATTTTATTAATTGAAAAACTCCTATATTCTTTTCCTCTCATGTAGAAGAGGTACTTAAAAACAAGAGAATCAGATTTTGCCTCAGGTATATTGGTATTAGCCCGGCAGAGATTCGAACTCTGGTCTAAGGGTCCAAAGCCCTCTATCCTTGTCCACTAGACGACCGGGCTGCAAAGCATTTACATGTGCTCCACTCTTTTAAATCTTATAAGGTTTAATGGATTCTTATTTAATAATAATCATATAGAAACATGATTAAGTGAAACTGCTTGGCGAATTCGTGGGAATAATAACCAGAGCAGACATACTAGAGATACTCAAATGGTCTATCTTTTTGTTTATCCTAAAACTCTTATTCCATAAAATAATATTTAGGTTGAATTAATTGTTGCCTCATTAGATCCTAACTGATAGATGCGTTAAGAAGATCAGGTGATGGTCTCTAGGTAGACCTGAGTCGCTGATCCAAGATATTACCCTAAAGACTTTAACCTAAGCAACTTCCATTTGGTTGAACTCCCCGAAGAGAAGAGTCGCATATGCTTCTTTGATGGCGGAAACCTAGAGTTGATTAACACTCCGCTTTAGTCGTGCATTTAACTCGTGTAGGTTACTGTGTTTACAAGAATAATAATCGAATAGAGTTGCCTGAGGTCCCTCAATGCATAGACTTCTACACTTTAGCTTCGGCAATTAAGGAAGGAGACGAGATAAAATCAAAGAATAAGTATAAAAAACATGGTTCTTTAAGACTGTGATACAAAGTTCAGCTGTAAGTCAGCTAGACCCGACCTTAATCTACTGAGAGCCTCTGCTGGTACGCTTAGAGCAAGGACATCGGTGAGGTGTGAGACACAGTCAATTGCTTGACGCGCCTTAACCATATCTTTAACTACTTCACTTTTCCCTGGGGTAAGCCTTAGACCCATATACTGCCAAGCCTTCTCTGACAAGATGCCTATGAAGAGCCCTAAAAGCTGCTCCAACTCGAAGGAGGTCAGATCCAATGAAACTGGTTTATCTTCATCGCTCATAATGTTCCCATAAGAATTTTAGGTAATGTACTTCAAATTTTTTTTGTTTAATTCCATTTTTCTTCATCTCTTACCCTTTTAAAAATGGATTCATTTTAAACCCTCATTTTAAAGGGATTTTCCTAGTGGTTTTATGGGTAGATTCACTAAAGCTTCAAGAGACGGATTCCAGGGCAACCTCACTATATTGAGAACCGATTATAAAGAGGCCTTGAAAGATAAGGATAGAAAAGAAGCTTTCGATAAGCTTGTTGATGCCTGGTGTTCAGAGCAAGGAGCCTTAACCTATGCTGAATCATTAAACACTATGGAATACATTCTATTTACCTCAGTAGTCGATAATAGAAGACTCCTAGATGATATAAAAAACAGATTGAAATAAAATAAACACTATTAAAAAAGTTACAGATACAAAATGCTTAATATAAAAAGGTTTAGAGATCAGATGTAACTCTTTGAAGGGTATTCTATTCTTCTCTCTTCACAACGAAAGCGATTTTAACCACAGCTCGATATTCAGTGATTTTATTATTATCAACTTTAGCAGTGTACTTTATCACATCTATTCCTTTAATATTCCTGACCGTCTTAGATGCTTCATTCAAAGCATCTTTCACGGCTTCTTCCCATCCCTTAGGAGAACTACCGATTAACTCAATTATTTTAACAACTGTCACACCCTTCACCAAACCAATGAAACAATCCGTTCTACTTTAATGTAACCAAATCTTAGCCTAATGTTTTGGGTTTGGGTTAAAATTTAACACAATAAAAAAGCATTTAGCATAATGGGTGTTGCTCCTATTCGATTTGCATGACGTAGAAGACATAACCATAGTAGTCAGAATACTTACGAAACATCTCAATCTCTATTTCATGCATTGTTATAACTTGCATAGCCTCTTCGTAATCACTATATCTAGCCTTCAGAGAAGAAAGCTTCGCCTCTATGGGTCCATAATAGTTGTCCCACCAACTCTTAACAGGCAGCACAAACGAGTCTAATAATCTATAACCACTCTTCTGCACAACTTCAATGTTCTCCTCTAACGTTTTAATCGCTGGATATTCATGGGTAATATATTCATTAACTTCTTCGGGCATATCATGTCGTAGCCAAGTGAGTTCAGAAACAACAACATAACCTTTAGAAGCCAATAAACGCCGCCACTCCTGCAATCCCTTCTCGAACCCAATAATATAAATCGCCCCCTCAGACCAAACAACATTAAAACTTCCATCAGAATATTCTATGTTGAACATGTCGCCTTTTACTGGCTTAATTATGTCAGTTAATTCCTCTTCCTGAATAGTCTCCTTAAGCTGCTCCAAGAAAGGTTTATGAAAATCCAAAGCAACAATCTGCCCCCTAGACAACTTCGCTAACTCGATAGTCTGCATTCCTGGACCGCAACCTACGTCAAGTATACGCGGTTTTTCAGGTAAATTTTTCAACATCTCGTAAGCTTTTCGTGTTGACTCATTGTCACCTGGCCCTTCTCTGGGCAGACCACTATGTATCTTCCAAAAAAACTTAGGTAAGTTGTCAATCATTTTGCTAACACATGTATTTATAGACTTTTAACAGCAAAAAATAAAAATTTTTACATTCTCTCCAAAGTTAGGTTAGATGAAACTATGAACAAACATTAACAGAGATATGGCGCATGCAAGTAAATATAGAATAAAATTCAATCACTTTTTGTATAAATATCACAATTTAACTTTGTTAAATCGAGGATAAAACCAATAATAAAAAATTATCTTATACTCTAAAAAACAGGGAGCAAAAATATGGATTATTTGGGTAAAAAACGGATAAAAACACCCCTATTCAAGCTTTAATGTAAGTGCGGAGGGAGGGATTCGAATTCCACCCACAGTGGAGACACCACCCGCAATCCCTTTTTTTCTTTTATTACTTTGGGTATTCGATGAATTTATCCACTCTTCACCATTAGTGTAATTATGGGTTCTGATTTTATAGTAACATTACTAGGAACAGGCCACCCATCGCCAAGATTGGATCGATTTGGGCCATCCACCCTAATTGAAGCAGCAGACCAAAAAATA
>JAFGHP010000074.1 GCA_016930055.1 Candidatus Bathyarchaeota archaeon
ATTGTCAAGAATGCAAATCTAAGATTATTTTAAGAGATATTAACTCTTGTGAGGTATGCGGTAAAAAATTATGTTCTAGATGTATTAAAGAAAAAGGCTTTATATTTAAAAAGAAATTATGCATTAATTGTTATGCGTTGAAATAGAATACCTTTTTAATTTTTCTATTAATTCTTGATTTATTGATTGATTTTCATTAATGAGAAATTCTTCATTTCCTGAATATTTTAATAGAAATTTTTGAAAAAGCATTGGATCAAGTTCTTTATAGAACCATCTTGACCATGCTTTATAACAAAATATTGGAGGTTTTATCCCATATCTTCCCACCAACATATATTTTCTTTTTTCATTCTCTTGTATTCTTTTATAGGCTGTGGACCAACCTTTTTTAAACCACTCCCAAGAATATGATAGACGACCCTGATCTTGAAGATATGAACTTAAATAATTTCTTAATCCTATACCAAAATACAATTTACGAATATCCACAACTTTTGAACTATGAATTTCTTCCCAATTACGAGATAACCAAGTTTGTGGAATGTACGGACCTGCATAAATAAGATGAATAACCCCATTTCCTTCATTTGTTTTTATTTTAACATACTCAAATTTCGATAAAAATTGTCTTTTAATCCTCTTTTTTAAAATCTCAAAATGTCTATTTAATAATTTAATATCAACATTAGTTGATGATGTTAATGTAATAAATCTCAACTGAACTTTGTTCTTCCATTTATAAATTCCTGCATCCATTGCTCTACGAGCTCTTGATGTTCTCCTAATTCTATTATATAATTCATTTTTCCTTGATAGACTCTGATACCATTGCTTGAATCTTTGGCGAGATATAGCGTTATTATCAAGTGAAGTATCTCCTTTGGCAAGCTCCTTGACAGCTGATCCGCTTGTCAAGGTGAATCCTCTCCACCACTGCGGTGGCGGTCAGCCTCTGCGGAGGCTGTAAAATCTCCTCTTTGATACCTGTGGATCCAATAATCAAGATTTTTTGCTTGCCACCAAAATCCAGCTTTTAATAAGCTTTCTTTATTATAAAGTGCAAATTCTAACTTAGTTTTGTAAGTTGCTGTGAATTCTTTTCCTTTTAATACGCTAATTGTATAGCGTAAAATCGAATTTGCGTGTTCTTTATCTATAATAATCATTTTTTGGGCATGAAAATTGCCCTAATCTGTTAAAGTGAAAAAAGGGAAGAGAGACGGGAGATATCTCCATACTAGATTGGGTTCAAATCCCACCGGGCCCGCTTTCTATTTAATTCATTATTTTAGAGTATTTTTTGAAAAATGTACTTTTATTTTTTCGTCTCTTTTTATATCAAATGTTTTTTGTGCATTTCCTTGATTTATACAGAATTCTAAATAGCCGCCACCTGCAACAAGAGCTAAAAATTTTCCAATTGATACAGATGAAAAATTTTTGACGTAAGGTATTTTATATGTTCTTGAATCAATTTTTAAAGTAATCTCCGATCCAGGGTCGATCCCAAATTCTGTTAGTTCTTTAATAGTTATATTAGTTATAAGATTTCCAAAGCCATCAATATGAATTATTGAAGCTTCTAGAATATTATCTAAATATTTTGGGGGAGAATACGATGATATTCTTTCGTATTCTAGTGTTTCTGGGCCAAATATCTTTGGTAATCTACCTAATGAGAGGTAAGCTGCTACTGGCCCAAATGTATCTCTACCATCAAAAACATCAGAAACCCTATTTGGTAATAGATGCCTATTGGTTATATTGTAAACTTTTTTTATTCCAAGTTTTTCAGCTGCTGGTGCAAGGAGACCATTATCTGGTCCTATAAGGTAAGTTTTTTCAGTTTCAAAAATGATGTTTGGGCGTTTACTTCCAACACCTGGATCAACTACTGCGACGTGTATGGCGTCTTCTGGGAAATAATCTATACTGCGAGCCATTAAGAATGCCCCTTCCCTTATGTCAAACTTTTCTATTGAATGGCTTATATCTATAAACATGATATTTGGATTAATTTTTAGCATCGTACCTTTCATTTCTGCTACATATGAATCTTTTAAACCATAATCTGTGAGTAGAGTAATAATTCGCATAATGATATATTATACATAATCTTTCATAAATATTATACATTAAATCCTTTAATGTAATAAAAATTCTTTAATAAAAACTAGTTAAACCGTGAATCATTTTTAATCTAAAAGAATATAACGATAATATATCTATTATTCAAATACATTAATTGTCTGCTCACATGTTGCTTATTACAGTTGCTTCAGGATTTGAATCCAAAGCTAAATCAGAGATAAATAAAATTTTGAGTAATCCTGATGTTGAAAGATTATTTTTTAAAGGTATTTTAGTGGTTAAAAATGTCTTTGATGATACAAATGCTCTTAAATTGTTAAAGGAAACTCCTACAAAATATATTAGTAGAATATTTCCTATCCAAAAAATAATTAAAATCTCTAAAGATGTTTCTAGTATTAATGATATAATTAATGAAGTGATAGGTTTAAATAAAATTAGTAGTTCTGATGTTTTTAGGGTCTCTTGTGTTAGACGCGGAATGCACAATTTTTCAAGTAGAGATATTGAATTAGCATTAGGGAAAAAAATTGAAGAAACTACTGGCGCAATTGTTAATCTTAAGGATCCTGAAAAAATTATTACAATACAAATATTTCAAAATGAATGTCTTATTGGGGTATCAGAAAAAAATGATTTAATTACAAAAAAAATTATTGAATCAAGAAAATACCTTAAAGGTGAAAGACCTTTTACTAGGGCAGAATTTAAATTAGTTGAAGCTATAAAAGAATTTAAAATTTTAATTGAAAAAGAATCAAATGCGTTAGATCTAGGTGCTGCACCTGGTGGATGGACAAAAACTCTAGTAGATTATGGTGTTAATGTAACTGCAGTTGATCCTGGAGAACTTCACGAAAGTTTATCTAATAATCCAAGAGTTAAACATTTAAAAATTTTAGCTAAAAATCTTCCTAACAATATTGGTCAATTTGACATTATTACCAATGATATGAATTTAAACCCAATTGAATCTGCAACGATTATGAATTCTGTAGCAAAATACTTAAAAAAAACAGGTATAGCAATTATGACAATCAAATTTGTTTCAAATAATCGTAAAAAACATCTAAACGATACTATTGAAATTTTGAAAGAAAACTACAGTAATTTTAAACATAAAAAATTGTATCATAATAAATTTGAAACAACTCTATTCATGATTAAAAAAGAATAAAATAATTTGTATAATATTAATTTAATAATTAATTTTGTTCAAGAACTGTTTTACATATTCTTCAAATTCCTTTGGTTTGTCTTGAGGTATCATATGCCCCGTTCCCTGAACGGTTATAGCTTCTAAATTGTTGATACTTTTCTTCATTTTTTCCAATGTTTCAGGTGTAACTATACTTCCCGATCCACCTATAAGTAATAATGTTGGTGTCTTTATTTTTTCGACATATGGCCATAAGTCAATGTTCAAACCAGCTCTTATTGAGTCTCCCATAGGCTTCAGTTTTAAAACATTTTCTTCTCTTAAGAAGGAATGTTTTAATCTATTTTCAATATAGTAGTCTGTAAATCCCGGATATCTTTCTTTAATGTAGTTACATGCTTCTTTTTCATCTTTAAAACTTGTAGGTGGCAGTGCTCTAGCAGGAGTTCTTCCTCTTGATATTGTTGCATCAAATGGTGCAATATCCACTAAAACTAAACCCTTTAAATCTTCAGGATATTCTGCAGATAAAATCATACCCATCATGCCACCAATACTATGACCAATTAAAACATTAGGTGCATATCCTAATTCTTTATAACAATCTCTCATTATTTCTGCGTGTTCAGGTAAAGGTATAGCTGTATCAGGCACATCTGATTCGCCATGACCTAAGATTGTTAATGATAAGAGTCTATATTTGTTTTGTAGAGATTCACATAAAGCATCCATACTATGGCAATCCATTCCCATACTATGAATTAACACAATTGCTGGACCTTTTGAACCCCACATGACATAATTAATATGTCTTCCATGACTTAGTACATATCCTTCAAGTGGTTTTTTGCTCATAATAATATATTATACAAAAGATATAAAAAAACTTATTTTAAAAAAACAATTTTTTTATTCAAATATAATTAAATTAATTTTTGAACTCCTTTTAAATATCCATGCAATGCTTCTGTTACTCTAACTTTAATTAAAGATCCGATATTAGTAGAATTACTTATAACAATAGCTTTATAACTAGAATTTCTACCAACAAAAGTATTATTATACCCTTTCTCATCAACTAGAATATATCCTTCCCAATTAAGCCATCTCTGGTTTTTTTCGATTGATATTTTTTTCCATAAACGACTCAACTCCGTTGATCGCTTTTTAATTTCATTACCTGACACTTGTTTCATTTTTCCAGCTTCAGTACCTGGTCGTAAACCAAATTTTGAAATATTTAAAACATCGGGTCTAAGCCATTCTATTAATCTTATCGTTTCTTGAAACTGTTCATTTGTCTCTTCAGGGAAACCACAAATAATGTCAGTTGATATACTAAGTTCTGGTATTTCTTCCTTAAACTTATTAATCAAACCTTTAAAATCTTCAATAGAATAATAACGATTCATTTTTTTTAAAACTTCATTTGAACCTGACTGCACAGGTAAGTGAAGAAACTTGAATATTTTTTCATTTTTAAATACTTTAATTAAATTATCTCTAATTTGAATTGCTTGATTAGGAGTCATCATCCCTACTCTTACCATAAAATTACCATTAATTTTTGTTATAGAATCTAATAATTCATCAAGTTTTACACCTTGATAATTATAAGCCGCTGTATCTTCAGCAGTTATCCAAACTTCTTTGCAGCCTTCATTAAGAGCATTTTTGATATCTTTCAAAATATTTTCTTGTGGGAAAGAAGTTATTTTACCCCGAGCAAATTTTACTATACAATAAGTACAATCGCCACAACAACCCGATGAAATTGGAGTAATCTGAATAATTTTGTTTTTTCTAATTCTTGGTTGACAGCTCCGATCAGGTGCTTGACCATCTAACTTGATTATTTTTTTTCCATTAATAGTTGATTTTACTACTTCAACGATTTCATTTATATTATTTGGACCAACCATACTAGCGTTAGGCGCTATCTCTTCTATTACATCATTAAGAACTTGAGGCATGCAACCAGCAATGATTAGAGGCTTATCCATTTCTACAAATTTTTTAATCCTTTTAATAACCTTTCTTTCAGTAGGATTTTTAACTATGCATGTTAACAAAATTATAACATCTATTTTATTTGATTTATTTATTAAATATCCTTCTTGATGTAATAACCCTGATATTATCTCGGCATCAGCAGAATTAGCACTACATCCATAAACTTCAACTAATGCATTATACAACTTCTAACCTCTAATTCATTAAGTAAAATAAATTCTATATCATTTAAAGATTAAAACAAAATAAATTTTTTTACTTAAAATATCTATCCTTTATTAACATGAATTTTATCACTTTTACATTTTTGTATTAAAAATGTAAATTATCTAATTACTCTTTGTATTGTTTTAAATACTTTATGATGATTGATAACTTTAATATAGAATTATTTTCAAATATTATTGAAAAATGTATTTTTAAATCAATAAATTAGATAAATTTAACTTTAAATTAACATGAAATATTAATAATTTTAAAGTATAAAAAATGCTCCTTAATAATTCGATTATACTCTAATTTTTTCTGAAACGTTGAATTAATTTATATATTCTTTCATTTAAAGTAATACCATTACCTATTGGTTCTGTTTTACCTTCTTTGATAGCATCAATAATATCAGGTATTTTTTTTGATTCTGAATCAATAATGGTATAGGCTTTACCAACAGTTATAGGAATATGAGAATCACTTCCTGCAGTTTTTGGTAACTTTAATGTTTTTGCTAACTTGTTACTATATTTCTCCATCAATTTAAATGGTATTTGAGAAGCATTCTTAGTTTCAACTGCATCAAACTGAATATTTGATATCTTATTGATATTGATCCAACTTTTAGGAAAACTATAAGGGTGAGCAAGAATGGCTAATCCCCCATGTGAATGAATTTCATCTACTGTTTTAGAAATAGTTAGTCCTGGTTCTATTTTTTTTGTTAAATTTAGACCTAAAATATGTGCATCTTTAGCTGTAACTTCTATACCCGGAATAATTATCACATCTTTTTTATTTATAATTTTATCTAGACCTTCAATAGAATCATGGTCTGTTAATGCGAAACCGTCTATTTTTTTTTCCAGACATTTTTTAATTATCGTATCAATTTTATTTATTGAATCTATACTGTATTCAGAGTGGACATGAAGATCTATTTTTAATTTCATTATTTTCACTCTAATATGTTCATAAAATAACTTGATGTTTGTCTTTTTTATTTTATTTATTAATTAGGTTAAAAAAAGTATTGATATTTATGGTCACTTATACTTCAGGGGAGAACGAAGCCCATATTATTACTATAAGCAATGTTAAAATGGAACCTCCAAATCCAGAAAGCAACCATTCTGCTGTAAATATGTCGGGAAACATGTTTAATAATAAAGGAAAAACTTGTTTGTATGCCCAATTTGCTAAAATGCCTCCGACAAATCCAAGTACTGCAAAAACTGCAAAAACAGTCCATCTTCCAGCCATCGGAATTCAACCTTATTGAGTGATTCTTTTGTATTATATATTAATGCTCTTATGGGTAGAATTAAAATGTTTGGTTAATTTTACACCTTTATAACATGCATAATTATACTTAATGTGAAATAATTGCTCTCATACAATAAAAATATTGTTTCATGTTTTTGTTAAAAAGACGTTTTTAAAATTCAAAAAAGTACCTGAATATTAACATCAGCGTTACAACACTTTGATGATTTTTAGTGATGCATCCTATCTATGAAGGTAATTTAACATGTCCTTTGCTAACCGTTGGGAAAGAAGTAATGAGCCCTCATTCTCGAGTAAGGTAAAAGATGCGGTCCGCCCTCCAGGTCCTCTTAAACCAAGACTCGATGCTGCAACAAAAAGGATTGAGATGCAGATTCAACGCCTAGATCAGGCGTCAAATAGATTCCAAGAGCGTGATAAATCAATCTTCAATAGAATTGTTGATGCTTATGCTAAACATGATACAGCACGAGCTAATGTTTTCGCCAATGAGTTGGCTGAAATACGTAAAATGGAGAAGATGATTTTCCACGCAAAATTGGCCCTTGAACAGATTACGTTAAGACTCAAAACTGTAACTGAGTTAGGTGATGTTGCTGTTACATTGCTACCCGTAGTAGGTGTGATTAGCGATATTAAGACTGGAATGGCTGCTATTAGTCCTCAAGCTGAGAAAGAACTTGGAGAAATTGGTAACCTTCTAAGTGGAATTGTAGTTGATGCTGGTGCAGTAACTGGCATGACAATTAACTTCGAGTCTGTTAATGAAGATTCCGCCAAGATCTTAGAAGAGGCCCAAACAATAGCTGAGTCGAGAATGAAAGACACATTCCCAGAGCTGCCTGGTAGTAAAAGTCAGCTTGGGACTGGTCTTTCTGATAGGGTCTAAAAACAGAGGTGAACGGAATGATTCCGGATACCTCTTTTCTCCCCTTTTTTATAATAAAATTAGTTAATGAAAGAGGTCATTTAATATTAGTTAGACCTGTTTTTAGAATAATTTTTAGTTTATTTAAAAAATATTAAAGGAGTCTATCTGATGAATATACTGAATCGCAAACAGAATGTAGTCCCCACCCCAGAGGCAATAAATGAGTTAAAAAAACAGAGTGCTCGACTTGATCAAGTACAGAGTAATTTACGGATGAGGGATAAAATATTATTTGAACAAACTGCAAAAGCGATTCAGAGATCAGATAAAATACGTGCAAGAATTTATGCAAACGAACTTAATAGAATCCGCCAGTTGAAACAAGTGATTGCCCAAAGCCAATTAGCTATAGAGTGTATAGCGATTCGACTTGAAAACTTCCTTGACCTATATAATATTGTAACTGAATTGAAACCAATAACACAAGTTGTGAAAGAAGTTTCAAGTGATGTATCCAAAGTATTACCTCAAGTAGCTTCTGAACTTGAACAATTAAATAGTATTGCTAGTGAAACTTTGATGAACACGAGTGTAAACTTTAACCAATCTTCACTTGACTTTGCATTCCAGACTAATAATGAAAGCGAAGATATTTTAAATGAAGTATCAAATTTAATTGAAAACAACTTACATTCAAGTTTCCCTGAACCACCGATTAAATCAACTTCTCGTGTATCTAAAGCTCCTTTATTTGAAGCGATCTCTTACGAATCGAATTATTCTTCAGATCCCTATACTTTAGAAGATAGAAATACTAAAACAAAGGATAATATTCAAAATTGGAAACTTTTCTCTGATGATGTAGCAAAAATGCTTGATGATCTTAGTAAGAAAGGTCAATTAAAGATGGAGGAAGTAATCGCATGAGTGTTGCTAATCAATTAGAACAATCAGCTATGCAATATGCATCACAAGCAGTTCAATTTGATAGAATGGGCAATAGAGAAAAAGCAGCAGAATGCTATAACAATGCCATCGATCAATTACAAAAATTAGTAAGACTCTATCCTGATTATACCTTTAACAGGCTATATATTGAAAAAGTAACTACTTACAAAGAAAGAATAAAAATTCTAAAATCTGAAGATGGTGAAGAAGCAGGATATGAAAAATTTACTAGTTTTGAGTCGAGACAAACTTCTACAGCTGACACAACAGAAGAATCAAAAGAAATTGTTGAGAAACCTAATGTGAAATGGGCTGAAGTTGCTGGACTTGAAGATGCTAAAAAAGCTATAAAAGAAGTTATAGTTTATCCTGTTAAAAGACCCGATCTATTTCCTCTAGGATGGAGTAGAGGTCTTTTACTTTTTGGTCCACCTGGTTGTGGGAAAACTTTGTTAGCTGCCGCTGTTGCTACAGAAATTGATGCAGATTTTATTCAGATTGATCCAGCTTCAATTATGTCAAAATGGTTAGGCGCAGCCGAACAGAATGTAGCAAAAATATTTTCTGGTGCACGAAAAAACGCAATAGATGGTACTCCTGTAATAATTTTCATTGATGAAGTTGACAG
Organism: Candidatus Bathyarchaeota archaeon; assembly: GCA_016930055.1. Lineage (GTDB taxonomy): Archaea > Thermoproteota > Bathyarchaeia > TCS64 > TCS64 > UBA8941. Next base: position 9,211 of record JAFGHP010000074.1, read on the forward strand.
TATTCTTGGTGTTCATACAAATGAAGTAGGTGGCGAGGTTCGTATGAGAAACCAATTTTTAAAAGAAATGGACGGGCTCCAAGATAAAGGTAAAAATTATCATTTATATGTTGTTGCAGCTACAAACAAACCGTGGGATTTAGATTGGGCTTTTATTAGACGTTTCCAAAAAAGAGTGATGGTACCTCTACCTGATTACGCAACTCGTTTACAAATGTTTGAATTGAATTGCACACAGTTAGAACTAACACCTGATGTTAATCTACATGAATTAACAAAAATTACAGATGGCTATAGTGGTAGTGACATTAAGGATGTTTGTCAAGTTGTTAGACAAGAAGTAATTCGAGAATTATTTGAATCAGGAAAAGCCTATGAAAAAACCTCTAAACCAAGAGCTATTTCAATGAAAGATTTTGTAACATCTATTAATAATAGAAAACCAAGCGTTTCAAAAGAAATGATGGTTAGTTATGATAAATGGTTTGATCAATTCAAAGCTTTGTAAGGATGCATAAAAATTGAAATCTAATACCGAACATATATCAAAAGCAGTTAATGAGCTAAGTGAAACATATTCTGAAACTGCTAAAAATTTAGTTTTAATGAGAGAGAACCTTAAGGAAGTAAAATCTCTTTATGATAACGGTTATGGGAATTTAGGTAAAAACTTAATCTCTTTAGGAGTTACACTTGTATTATTCCCTGAACCTACATTAATAAGTGATGCAATAGGTTGTGGAGTAATTGGTGTTGGCTGTTTATATAATCGATTAAGTCCTCCACCAATTTTTGTAGATGATATATACAAAATCATTGATAATAATATTAAAGAAATTTTTCATAATGACATTGGACTAACAAAAAATTTTATTGTTCCCATTGATTTTAACTCACTTAATTTCTCTCTCGATTAATAATTTCTTATTAAGCATTTTTTACTAGATTTTTAAAAAAATTTATTTAAACTCTTGTTTAATCATATCTATATTATGTCTAGTGATCATTCTGCTGAAATAGCTATTATTGGTGGAACTGGAATCTATGATCCAGAATTATTCCAAGATAGAAAAGAGATAAAAATTTATACTCCTTATGGAGCAACTTCAGATTTAATCTCTATCGGAATTTATGAAGGAAAAAAAATCGCGTTTCTTCAAAGACATGGTAAAGGTCATGTTATTCCTCCACATAAAATTAATTATCGGGCAAATATTTGGGCCTTAAAAAATATTGGTGTTAAACAAATAATCGCGTCAAGTGCAGTAGGTAGTTTAAGGGAAGATTATAAGCCAGGAGAATTTGTACTCACAGACCAATTTATTGATAGAACTAAAACAAGGTTTGATACTTTTTATGAAGGTGGTCAAATTTGTCATATTAGTTCAGCTGATCCTATTTGCCCTAGCCTTCACAAATATTTTTCAAAATATGCTCAAGAAAATAATTTTCCAATACACACAAAAGGTACATATGTATGCATCGAAGGTCCTAGATTTTCTAGTAGAGCTGAATCTAAATTATTCAGAGATTGGGGTTGTGATATTATAGGAATGACCCTATATCCTGAAGTAATTTTAGCTAGGGAAGCAGAAATATGTTATGTCACTATTTCAATGGTAACAGATTACGATGTTTGGTCAGATAAACCTGTTAGTGCAGTTGAAGTGATAGAGATAATGTATAAAAATGCAGCTAATTTTAAAAAATTAATCATGGGCGCAATACCCAATCTACCCGATTGTAATAATTGTGTATGTCAGTGTGCTCTTAAAAATGCTTTAGCATAAATTTTTTAATAATTTTAATTATTTTTTAAATGATGCTTTAATAAAACCATAATATGGTGGACTTGGATTCCATGGGCGGCTTTTAAATTCAGGATGTGATTGTGTAGCAAAAAAGAATTTATTGTTAGGTAATTCAATTGTTTCTGCTCTTTTTTTATCGAAACTCCATGCACCAAAAACTACTCCTACACTCTCAAGTTTTTCTTTATACTCAAGATTTATTTCCCATCTGTGTCGATGGCGTTCATAAATTTTTTCAGATTTATAAAGATTATAAGTTAAAGAATTTTTTTCAACAACCGCTTCATGACTCCCAAGTCGCATAGTTCCACCTTTTTCTGTTAATTCTTTTTGTTCTGGTAAAAGATCAATTACTGGATGTTTAGTTTTTGGATTACATTCTGTACTATCTGCATCTTCAAGTTTTAATAAATTTCTAGCAATTTCAACAATGGAGAGTTGAAGACCATAACATATTCCTAGAAATGGTTTGTTGTTTGTTCTACAATATTCAATTGCTTTGATTTTTCCTAAAGTACCACGGCTACCAAAACCTCCTGGAACGATTACACCATCATATTTTTTTAATAATTCAACTTTTGGGTTGTCTTCTTCAAATAATTCTGTTTCTATCAATTCAATTTTTACTTTACAACCAACTGCTGCAGCTGCATGTTTTAAAGCTTCATTAACACTCACATATGAGTCAGCTAAGTCTGTATATTTTCCACATAATGCAATTTTTACACAATCTTTTGGGGTTTCAAACTTATTCACCATTTTTTCCCAATCCGACCATTTTGGTTGGTTACTTTCTAATTTCAAATAATCTGTTAATACATCTCCCATTCCTTGATTTTCTAAAATTAAAGGAAGTTTATAGATTGTATCGATATTATAACTAGTGAATACTGCACGGTCTTCAACACTACAATAAGAAGCAATTTTTTCTTTTGGAGACTGAGGTAAAGGACCTGTTTCTAATCTTGCCACAATTATGTCTGGTTGTAAACCAATTGCCCTAAGCTCTTTCACACTATGTTGAGTTGGTTTAGTTTTAGGTTCACCAACTGCATTTAATACAGGAACTAATGTTACGTGTACTAACAATGTATCATTACGTTTTTCTTCCATCCTGATTTGTCTAAATGCTTCTAAAAATGGTAAGCTTTCTATATCTCCGACGGTTCCACCACATTCAATTAATATTATGTCTGCTCCACTTTCTTTTGTAGTAATTCGAATTTTTCGTTTAATTTCATCTGTTATATGGGGGATTATTTGAACACATCTCCCTAGATATCCTCCATTTCTCTCTTGTTTAATTACATTAAGATAAATTTGACCGCTAGTGATATTATTATTTTTAGTGAGTGTTATTCCTAGAAATCTTTCATAAGTTCCTAAATCCATATCAGCTTCATAGCCATCATCTAAGACAAACACTTCACCATGAATATAGGGGTTCATAGTGCCAGCATCAACATTTAAGTAAGGATCACATTTTATTGCTGTAATTTCAAAACCCCTGGCTTGAAGCATTTTTCCTATACTACAAGTGATGATCCCTTTTCCAATGCCGCTTAGAACTCCTCCAGTAATAAAAATATATTTTACCAAGGATAAAACCTATCCATAATATTGAAAAAAGCTATATTTGTAAAATAAAAACCCTTCCTAAATTAAAAAAATAATTAAAAGTAATTTTATTTCTAATTATTTCAACAATAACTATTTAAAATAAGGAAATAATATTATTTTTTATTAAAATGTTGGTAATGGAATCCTGGCATCTGTTGTAACATTAATTCCCAGCTGAATTAACGGTATTTCATCACCATTATTCATAAGATGTGTAGTGTGCATTTCACAGCCCTTAAATTGAATTAACGCATCAACACATTTTCTTGCTCTCACATCATTAACAGCACTAGCCGCAAGAGCATCTAAAACCTCTTTAACATCTAAACAAGCAGTACTACGCCCGAAAGTTCGTTTAAGTCTAACCAAACTTTCAATAACCAAAGGCGATATTAACAGAGCGCCTTCTTCAAGACCAACAAATTCTTTAACGGCATTTAATAATGCTGCAGATTCAGCATGCATAAGAGGACTATTTTTACCAGTAACTATTTTTTTCTTATGACCTATAGTAATTTCGATTGCAGCACCACAAAAAATTCCTTTATATCCTTTGCCTTCATTTTTTCTTTTTTCAGCATCTTTCGCAGCATCTCTTGCAGGCATAACCACTCTTCTATCATCTGGTTTTACATTTAGTTTTGCCATTACATTTTCAATACGGTTTAAAGTATCTCTTCCTGTATTTCCTTCAACAAAATCTCTGTTATAACGGAAATAACGTCGAGCTACCTCATCTTTAGCTGCAATACAACATACTTCATCATCAACTATACCTTCCTTAGCCATATTTACTCCCATATCTGTTGGGCTCTTATAATTAGCTAAAGGATCATTAGGGCCTACCATTTTCTCTATTAATCTTTTTAATATTGAAAAATTTTCAATATCTCTATTATAATTAATAGCTATTACACCATACTCTGCGAGATGGAATGGATCAACCATGTTATAATCGTTTAAATCTGCGGTTGCAGCTTCATATGCAATATTAACTGGATGTTCAAGCTTTAAATTCCATATTGGAAAAGTTTCAAATTTAGCAAATCCTGAATTAATTCCATTTTTTCTATCATTGTAAATTTGGCTCATAGAAAAACTCATTTTACCACTTCCAGGACCTGGTGCAGTTACTACAACAATTTTTTTCTTTGTAGTTACGTATTCGGGTTTACCATAACCATCGTCACTTAGAACTTTGTCTAAATCTGTGAGATAATTAGGTATTTCATATCCAATATATACTGGATAACCCCAATTTTCAAGTCTTTGTTTAAATTTTAGAGCACTCCATTCTCCACTAAACCGATTTATAACAACTGCAGAAACGGGTAAGCCAATTTCTGCAAGATCTGTAATATCTTTGATAATTTGGTCTTCATAAGTTAAACCAAAATCTCGTCGAACTTTTCTTCCTTCAATGTCTTTAGCTGAAATGCAGTGTACGATTTCCATTTGAGGACTCAATTGTTTCAACATTCTGACTTTTGTATCTACGAGATATCCCGGTAATACACGACTTGCATGATTATCATATCTTAGTTTACCTCCAAATTCAAGATACAATTTATCAAATTTAGAAACTCTTTCAAAAATTTTCTTTATCTGTGCATCTAAATATTTTTCAGTATTAAACCCTATCTTATTTATCATTAGTAAACCCTCTTATAGATAATATTGGAATACTGGACATTTTAAATACCTTCTTTATGACTTTTTTAATTATCCTATGGGTAAACGAATCTTTTAACCTTAAAATAATAAAATCTTTATCATTACTAGGCTGTTATGCTTCTTTCTAAATTATACTTTTAGCAATCATTTCTTCGGGTTTTTTTATATTCATCAATTTAAGAATTGTAGGTGCAACACTGCTTAAACCCAATCCCGTTTTTAATTTTATTTTTTCTTTATTTATTTCTTTACCAATGATTATTATTGGAACAGGATTAATTCCGTGACTTGGATTTGGTTCACCGTTTGGATAAAACATATTCTCAATATTTCCATGATCACCAGTAATTAATATGACATAATTTTGTGTTAAACCTGCTTCTACTATCTCTCCAACGCATTGATCAACAACTTCACATGCTTTTATACCTGCATCGAAATTTGCACTATGCCCCACTAAATCTCCATTAGCATAATTTACTAAAATAAAATCATAATAATTTTTTTCTATTTCTGGTATTAATTTTAAATTAATTTCAAATGCACTCATTTCTGGTTTGTCTTCGTAACTAGGAACTTTAGGGCTTGGTACAAGTATCCTATCTTCTCCATTGAAAGGCTCTTCTATTTGGCTATTAAAAAAGAATGTTACATGTGCATATTTTTCTGTTTCAGCAATACGAAGTTGTTTAAGACCACTATTTGCTAAAACAGATGCTAGGTTATTTCTTACTTCATTCTGTGGAAATGCAACTGGTAAATCTAAATTTTTATCATATCTACTCATACATACAAAATATGTGCTTATTTTATTTTGGCGAGGAAATTCAGTAAAGTCGTTTAGTGTTAAAGCATATGTTAGTTGTCTTGCTCTGTCGCTTCTAAAATTCCAAAATATTATACTATCATTATTTTTTATTAATGCTATTGGATTATTATTTTCAGTAATCACAATTGGTTGAACATAGTAATCTGTTGGCTCATTTCGTTCATAAGCATTTATTATAGCAATTTGTGGGTCAGTTTCTTTGTAACCTTCCCCCAATGTTAAAAGATTGTAAGCTTTTAGGGTTCTGTCCCAATTATTGTCTCTGTCCATTGCATAGAATCTTCCAATTAATGATGCAATTTTTCCAACTTGTTTTTCTTCAATAATATCAACCGTTTTTTTTATGAAGTTTATTGCGCTTCTTTCAGGTACATCTCGACCGTCTAGAAAACAATGAATAAAAACGCTTTCGAATTTTTGTCTTTTGCAGAGTTCTAAGAGTGCAAAAAGGTGATCAATAGTACCATGAATACCTTGGTCACTTAATAATCCCATTAGGTGGAGTGAAGAGTTTTTCTCTTTACAATTATAAATTGCATTTATTAGAGCTTGATTTGAATAGAATGAATTGTTTTTTATAGATTGATTAATCTCCTCAAAGGGTTGCCAGATTATTCGACCTGCTCCCATTGTAAGGTGGCCTGGTTCTGATCCTCCTTGGGTTCCTTCTGGTAATCCAACAGCGTTTCCAGTGCATTTTAATAAGGTCCAGGGGTATTGTTGCATAAATTTTTGGTCATTTGGTACATTTGCATGTTTTATTGCATTCCCAATTCTTTCCTCGGAGTATCCCCATCCATCCCTTACAATTAAAATTACCCTTTGCGATACCATTCTAATTTCAATATCTTTTTTACCTATAAAGAAATTGATTATAATTTTAAATATTGTTACTAAATGTAAAAAGTTATTAATTAAAAACGATAATATGATTTGAGGTTCCAATTTCTTGGATGCTAAATTAATAAATTTATCTAAGCGGAGAGTTGAACTGGTTAAAGAAAATCTTAGAAAACAAAACGTCGATGTAGCACTTATTATGGGAGTAGGTATGGGAAATACCGTCCTTGAAAGATTAAGTGGTTCACGGTCGGGGTCCGTTTTAGTGGTACCACCTGAAGGAGATCCTCGTTTAGTTGTAATGCCAATCGATTATACTTTTGCTTCTGATCATGCATGGGTAAAGGTTTATGAAGTTTCAGAAGCAAATTCTCGAAAAAGAGATCCAACTTCAAATATTGAAGATGTTTTTATAGAATCTAAAATTCCTAAAAAACCTAAAATTGGTACCAGTCTAAACGCCTTAACTCCTATTATTCAAACTTGGGTGAAAAACAAGGTAAAAGGGGAGTTGTATGAAATAAAAGAATCCATATTAGATCCCCTTTTTGTAGCCCTAGATCCAATAGAATGGCCATATCAAAAAAAGATATGTGAAATAGTTGATGTTGGGCAACAAGCAGCTTATGAAGCAATTAAACCCGGTATAACCACTAATGAAGTAGCTGCTCATATTACAGCTGCTGAACTTAAAGCAGGAGCTTCAGGAGTAGGATATTTACAAGTTTCAACCGGAAGAAGAAGTGCCTACAGTCATGACTCCGCTGAAAATGTAAAAATAAAAAAAGGTGACCTTGTGCTAGTAGATCTATGTCCATCAGCAAATGGCTATGCCTCTGATGAAACTAGAACATATATTGCAGGAGAAGGTTCGACAAAATCAAAAAAAATGATTAAAGCCGTAAATAAAAGCGTTGAATCAGTAATAGCCGCAATAAAACCAGGTGTAAATGGTGGCGAACTCGATGATATCAGTAGAAAATCCCTCGCTGAAGATGGATACCCCAGTTATCCTCATACATTGGGTCATCCTTTAAGTGGATGTAATCAACCATCTCTAAGATCCGGTTCAGAACATATACTAATAGAAGGTTCTATTTTTACTGTTGAACCTGGGATTTATGAACTAGGATATGGTGGTGTAAGAATAGAAGAAAATGTTCTAATAAAAAAAGATGGTTTTGAAATTCTAACCAAATGGCCTAGAGTTCATCTTTAATTTTTTATAGTTACATTTTGTGATTATGTAACGTGATTCAACTTTAAAAAGACTGAACATGTTTCCTGATCATGTGATAGTATGGATAATAAAAATGTAAGAGTAGAAAGAATTAGTAGAAATCTTGAGTATGTAGAAGGCGATTTATTTATTGAAAATGGAACGGTTGAAGTTACTAATGGAGTTTTAAAAGTCATTGGTAAAACAACATGTATTGGTGAATGTATTATAAATGGTTCGTTAGATACTGAAAGCTTTGAAAATAAATCAGGAAAAATCACAATAAACGGTAATTTAACTGCTTTAAAAACTGTAAAGATAAAAGATGATTTATTTTTAACTGGTGATTTAAAATCGGATTATGTAGATATTGAAAAGCGTGCAGAAATTAATGGTGATGTTGATGTATATGAAATGAGTGTTGGTGGAAAATTAGATGTTAAAGGAAAAATTAAAGCTACGGAACTCCAAGTGGGTGGTTCAATAATTAGCTATTCTATAGCAAATATTACTCGATTAGATGTAGGAGGAACTGCAATTTTTTCATCTGACCTGGTGGGTGATCGAATGAATATAGGCGGAACTTTTACCAGTAAAGGTAAAGTCGTAATGAGAGACGTAGAAGTAGGTGGATCTTTTAAATCAGAATCTGAAGTTGAAATAGAAAACATCGAAGTAGGTGGTAAAATTGAATTGAATGGTGGTAAAGTTACTCGAAAGATTGAGGTAGGTGGAACTTTTAAATCCTTTAAACCATTATTTTTTGAATTAATCGATGTTGGTGGTGCAGTAAATATTCACGGGGGGGTTGGTGGTGATATTGATGTTGGTGGCAGCTTTGTTTGTGAAGATAATTTAACATTTAATAAAATTGATGTTGGTGGAACTGTAAATATAAAAGGCGAAGGTAAAGGTAAAAGCATTGAAGTGGGGGGTACACTTAATGTTGATGGCAATCTGATCTTAAATGATATACTAAAAGTTGGAGGTACAGTTAATATTGAAAAGTATTTAGAAGCTTATTCAATAAATGTAGGTGGATCGATTGAAGCTGAAAAAATTTTATCTCATAATAATATTAATACAAATAAAATTAATACAATAATGGGTGCAAAAGGTAAAAGAATAGAAATTGATCGAAAGGGATATGTGTATGGTCCCTTAATTGGTGGCGAAATTTATATTAACGAAGAAGCAAAAGTAGAAGATGTTTATGGAGATAGGGTATTTTTACAGCGTGGCGTAAAAGCTAGAAATGTATATGCTGACAAAATTTATGCTGAAACTAATTCTGATGTTACCGACAGTATTTTATTTATTTCAGAAATAAAGGCTGAAAAGGGTTGCAAATTTAGTTCTGCACCGGTAAAAACTGAAAAGCTTCCTGACCCACCCTTTTAGGGGGGGCAACATATTGGAGCGACGGACTAAATACGAAATTTATGCTGATATTTTAAATGTTATTTTGGAACGTGGAGTCATGGGTGTAACTCGAATAAGTTACGGTTCAAATCTACCAGTTGATCGTGCTAAAGAGTCTTTAGATTTTTTAGAAAAGAAGGGTATGATTAAACAAATCAACTTATCTGGGAATAGAGGATATATGATAACTGCTCGGGGAGGCGAATATCTGCAAGCTCATAAAACTGTAAAAAAATTTATTGATGAAAACTCTTTTGAATAAAAATTTTTAATCAGTCGATTATTACTTATTTAACTTGTTCGTAGCTTATTTGGATGGTAATGAGTGAAAAACCTGCATACTTTGATTTAAAAACTGATCTTTGGAAAAAAGGATGGGAAAATGCTAAAAATTATGAAGATTTTTTAGCTTCAGCTCCGATAGAACATAAAGTAAGATGGGATGAATCTCTTAAACGTTCCCCGGACCTTACTATTCAACAAAAAGAGCGTTTAAAGGGATATAACCGCATTTTAAGAATTCTGCTTGTAGGGGGAACCTGGTGCATGGATTGTAGTAGGTCAGGTCCTTATATTAAAAAAATCGTTGAAGAATGTGATTCTAAAGTTGAGTTAAGATTTATAGATAGAGAAACGTTACCTGAATTAAGAGATGAATTAAGAATAATGGGAGCACCAAGAGTTCCTTCTGTAATATTTTTGAATGAAGAATGGTTTGAAGCTGGAAGATTCAGTGATAGAACCCTGAGTATTTATAGAAGTAAGCTGGCGAGAGAAGTAGGAATCGGCATAGATAAAGGGATTCTTTCACTACTAGCAAGAGAAACCGAGTTAGCCGAATGGGTGGATATTATCGAACGCTTACTAATTATTCAACGAGTAGCCCCATCTTTAAGGAAAAAATATAATGATTAACGACATTTTTTATTAAATAGTATAAGTCAATCATCTTGTAAAGAGAAACAATATCCCACTTAAACACTAACATTAAAACAATGTTATTTAGTTTAAACCTTATTCTATTTATAATACATTCTAGATACGTTTTTTTCTTATTAAATAGAGGATGTATAGCCTAGAAAATTCTAATAAGAGTAATAAAATAGTAAACGAGAAAATTGCATAAAATAACGTACGTGGTTCGAATGGTGACAGTGATGTTATAAGATTAAAAATTATATTTACACCACTTACAAGTTGAATTATAAAAAGAGGTAGACCAAAGACAATCATCGATACTAGAAGGTTCTCTTTTTTAAGTTGCCCTCCAAACATCTTTAACATTATACCCTCAGCAATAATTGACCTTAAAAATACAATTGCGATAAAAAGAATTTCTCTCTGTAGGTATGGTAATGGTTGTCCATTCCATTGTATAAACAAACTTCCTGCCAGAAGATCAAGAATAATAAAGGTAAGTAGTGATATAATAAAAACCAATAATATTTTTTTTAGGATATCACGCATATTTATATTATTCTAAAACTCTCAATATAAAAATATCGACAAAAAAGAGGGGAAGTCTCTTAAAATGTTAGGGTGCCTGATATATTATTTCATTTGTATATTCATATAACCATTGTATTGTATTTTCAGTAGTCATCCTGTTTCCATATTGAAGAGTGAAATCACTCCAAGTATTATAAGTGACGTGAGAGTAAGCATTATTTTGATCCTCACCTAACATATGATTCCATGTATTCACCCACATCCATGGATGCTCATTTGTTCTATCCCATAAATATCTATCTTTTTTTGCTTCATAATGATTATTTTGAGTCCAAGTTTGAGTACTACTATAGCAACCATCAAAAGTGATATAAACAAGTCCTCTCACACAATCGATTTTGATAAAGGATGCTCTGCTAAAAAGTCCCGTGCTTCTATCTACTACTATAAAAAATGTCTCAATGTCTTGAAGCCTTCCATAAAGTGTTTGTCTCACTCCATCATAAAACCAATCTAATAACGGATTATTTGGATAGTCCTCGTCATTCCAAACAAGTGACACTTCTATAATATTGTATCCTGTCATTAAATATCCGTATATGTTTTGTTCATGTACATCTATGAATACATTTGTTAAGCCATTTCCTACTGTATCAAAATCTGGTTGCTTAACTTTAGGAACGAAAGTTAATGCATATGTAATTTCTTGTTCAGGAGTCATTTGTACTGAAGGTGTTTCAACATTTTTTTCTAATTCTATTAACCTAATATTGGATGCTATATACTCCACTTCTTTCCTGAACTCTGATAATTGCTCTTTGCTTAATAAATCCAATGTAAAACCCATTTTTTCAAAAATCACATTAAACAGTATCTTAACTTGTATCCATGCCTCATCTGAAAAATCATAATGTATTATTATACCTCTAATTTTTTCAATAGATTCCTTAAAGCTTGGGTCATTCTCAAAAAGGTAATTAAACTTCGCTTCATCCCATTCTTCTGGGATTAAAGAAGCATTGGATATTGTGGAAATAATGATGGATAATAGGAGTAAGGGTACTGTGATAAACTTTACTAATACATAAAACTTCATTTTTATCCAATTATTATTACTTTCTAGTGTTAATAAGTTTAACTATTAATATTTTCAATTCATTATAATATTTTCTTATTTTATGTGATACACATGATATACATTGTGATGAAGAGAGAAGAAAAAGAAAGGAAGAGAAATAGAGGAAAGTGAAGAGAATTAGTAAACATTTTGGGTTTGAGAGCCAAAATTTATCCCTTTATAACTCTATATGATTTTAGGTGTTTTGTTTGACAATTCAAATTGAGGTTCCTAGCCTTCCTTGGCATGGAGATATTCCTCAGATTCTCACTTTTCCTGATGAATGGGAAGTAAAAAAGTGTAAAATAGCTAGTGAAATTCAACCAGCACTTAATAGAGAAGAAATTAAACGAGCTATTCTTAATCCTTTGGGGACAAAACCTCTAAGTGAGTTGGCTAAGGGAAAGAATGAAGTTGTAATTATTTTTGATGATATGACGCGTCCAACAAAAATCTATCAGTATGCTCCAATAGTTCTTGAAGAAGTAAAAAAAGCTGGTATTTCAGATGATAATATCCGATTTATTATTGCTGCTGGGAGCCACGGAACTTATACTTTAACTCATTTCCGTGAAAAACTTGGTGAAGAAATTATGGAACAGTATCCTGTTTACAATCATAATCCCTACGAAATGGTGAAATATATTGGCGATACGAAACGTGGTACACCTTTATGGATAAATGAAGAAGTACTGAATTGTGATTTAAAAATTGGTATAGGTTCGCTTCTATATCATAGGATGGCTGGATTTAGTGGTGGAGGTAAAATCATTTGTCCCGGTGTTTCAGGTATTAAAACAATATTCTTTAATCATGGTCCTATTGGAGGTTTTGGTAAAGGATATTCTTCTCATCCAAGTACAGGGTATTTTAAAGCTGAGGGAAATGTTCTTCGACTTGATATGGAAGATGCAGCTAGAATTGCTGGATTAGATTTTAAAATTGATTCTGTTCTTAATCTAAAACGTGATCCCATTGAAGTATATGCTGGTGATTTTGTTCAAACACATAGAAGCGCTATTCCTGGTGTTCTAAAATGGCACCGATGTGAATCGCCTAAAGATATGGATATCGTTGTAGCTAATACTTATATGAGGCAAAATGAAGCTGATTTGGGTCTTTGGCCTGCATCGCAGTGTGTAAAAAAAGATGGCAGTATTGTTTTAATAGCTGATGATCCTGATGGAGATATTAATCACTGGATCTTTCATTCTCATGGTAAATATATTGGAGCAAGTTTATGGAGTGGTAAACCAAGAGTTCCTCCAGCTGGTGCAAGATTAATAATTTATGGTCGATACCACGATAAGAAGTTCCAAAACCGATTTGCTAAAGATACCACAACATGGTGTAAAAATTGGGACGAAGTGTTAGAAATTTTAAAGAACTATCATAAAACTAATACAAAAGTAGCTGTTCTCCCGGATGCGACTAGTGGAATTCCTGAAACAATGTTGCCAAATACTTAAGATTCTAAACATATTTTAACAGATTTCTTATCACCACTAACCAGTGATAACGCCATAGATTAATGAAAATCAACTATTTTCGCTCTAAAATAGAAAGTGTTTTAAAAATTAATTATCTTTAAGAATTACATCCTCGTATTCTTTTTCAAGTTTTAATTTATGCCCTAATTCCATTTGAGCAAAGTTATCCCACATAGCACTTAGAGGATGACCTTTGAATTGTTTAGCTAGTGCTGAATAAAATTCATAAGCAAGTTTTTCACTTTTTGCTGCAAATATCAATATTTCTTGATAAGTAGCATCTGATTTCAAATCAGCTTCTTTAAGAGGATCCGTTACGCCTAAATCTTTAACTAATTTTTTGAGATCCTGAATTTTTGATGTGTCCAAAACTTTTTTAGGGTCTTTCAAAGCTTTTTCGAAATATTCTTTATGCATCAATTCATCTGCTGCAAGTTCTTTTAACATTTGTTTTGAACCTGGAGAAACAACTTTTTTTCCAGTATTTGTATACAACTGATATGCTCCTTCTTCCATAATTATTCCTGTTTGGAGCGCTTTTTCAATAGTCCATTCATCAACAGACATATGTATCTGCAAGCAAAATGGGAAGCATTATATAAAAATGTTGAAACATTACCTTTTTAAATTTCAAAATATACAGCTGCTTTACAACTTTTAGGTAAAAAGGAATACAATCTTTGTCTTCCTTGGTCAAAAGCAAAACTACCTGCGCCTTCTTCAGTATTTAATTGTTGAATAATAGACATTTTTTCAGTGTCTATAGATAAGATTAAACCAAGTTTAGGTAATGCTGTATATAATAATTTTTTCCTTGGATTAAACCATGTTACATCTGGTACACTAGGTATATCTAATGATGCAATCTCTACTCCTTTATCTATGTCTAAAGCAATAATTTTACCACCATCGCAAGCAAAATATGCAATATTCTTATTCTCATCAATGTCAAGTCCATGGGGCCATTGGCTTGAAAGTCTAGTTAATTGCCCTAATTCTCCAGTTTTAGGTGATAATGTAATATAACCTGAAGGATCTCGCACACATATTAAAAATACTCCCGATCTTGGAGAATATTTACACCACCTTGGTCTTCCAGGAAGTGTTACTGTTCTCATAACTATCCCCCTCCATGGATCAATTAATCTTGCACAAAAATCACCGATATCTGCAACAAGTAAAACCCCGTGAGAATCGTCCCATGCTAATCCATTAGGCTTGCTTCCTGCTGAAACTGTTCGAAGTATTGTTCCTTTAGCTGCACTAATAATTAATACTTTTCCACTTGTCCTTGAAGCACCAAAAATGAAGCCTTCACTTTGAGCACAAATTACACCACTAGCTTCAGGACACCCTGATATTGACTTGATAAAAGTCTCCTTAACACCATCAAAAACTTCAATAGATCCAAGAGCAGGGTGAGCAACATATACCCAACTATTTGAATTATAAACATCTCCGTGATCAAAACCGCCTATTTGATGTGATGGAAGATTAATGAAATTGCTTAGCTTAAGGACCATAAATGAACATTATCATTAACTGATATAGTTTTTCCGTTATCTTCATTAATAATATTCTAGTTAAACTAAAATTTTTGTAATTGGTCTTCTTATTTTAGTATTTTAAATGCTTTTTAATATTTTTATAGTATTCCATATAAAGTCGAATGTAACTTTTGATGAGATGAAACATAAAGGAAGCCCTCGGATCGAAATTATTGCTACAGGAGATGAACTAATTTATGGACGAATTTTGGATACAAACAGTAATTGGTTAGCAAAAAGATTAGCAGAAATTGGTGCAGAGTTAAGAAAAATTACAGTTATAGGTGATGATTATGAAGATCTTTCTAAAGCACTTAATTCAGCTCTTCTTAGTGATGCTGAGATGATAATTTTTACTGGAGGGTTGGGTCCTTCAGAAGACGATTTTACTGTTGATGCGATAGGTAAAGCGCTCGGAATAAATGTAATCATTGATCAAAACGCCTTGAATAAAATTAAGGAGATCTATGCAAGAAGAGGATTAAATGATTCAGTTAGCATAAGTCGAGGAAGCAGAATGGCACGTATACTCGATGGTTCTTTTCCACTTCAAAACCCTATAGGTATGAGTGTTGGAATGAAGCTAAATTATAATAATAAAACAATTTTTTCTCTTCCTGGAATCCCTGTAGAAGTACAAGGTATTTTTGATACTCATATTACACCAATAATTGAAGCAACTTCAACACACAAACTTTTAGGACGAACGTTTTATGTAACGATGGTTTGGAAAAATTTTTTTGATTTATACCGAAAGTTACAATCAGATTACCCAGAAATATATATTAAAAATGCTGCTACTCCTCCGGGTCAAGATGATAAACGTGATCAAGTCCGTACAATTAAAATCGATATAGTAGTTCAAGCGGCAACAATACCTGAAGCTGAAATTAAAATGAATTCGTTTATCAGTGATTATAAAAAACGTATTTTAACATTTGGTGATGGTAATATTACAGAATTTAATCCAAAAGTCTAAAACAATACTTAAAACATTATTCATATTGATGAGCTTTAAAGTATTTCTTTATGAAAATTTAATTATGGATAAGGTTTTGCTTGTCAAGGCAAATGAGTATGGTGTTGCTTTAAAAGATGATTTTGGTGTATCAAAAATTATTGACAAAGTCTATATTTCTGAGGTTGATGGTTATAGAAATTTTATTGTTCTTCATTACTTTGGAAAATAGGACCTAACTCTGATATTTCTGCTCCTTTATAATATAGTTTTAATTTTTCTTCAAGTTCTTTTATTGATATACTTACTTGCATCCATGTATCCCTATCTCTTATTGTTGCTATACCTTTTTCCTTCGTATCATAATCAATTGTTATAGCTAAGGGTGTACCAATTTCATCTTGGCGCGCATATCTTCGTCCTATACTGCCTCCCTCATCATAAACTGCTCTGTATCCAGCGTCAAGTAATTGATTATAAATATGTAGAGCTATCTCAGGTAATCCATCTTTACTTACTAATGGTTGTATTGAAATATGATAGGGTGCTAAATCTCTGGGAAATTTGAATATGTTTCTTTTTGCGTTATTGGCTTGTTTCTGAATGAAAGCAAACTCCATTACTACATAAACTAATCTACCTAAACCAAATGATGGTTCAATCACATGAGGAATAAACCGAGTTTTATCAGGTCGAATAACAGTCATATCAACTCCACTTGCTTTCATGTGAGAATTTAGATCATAATCTGTCCTATTTGCGTGACCACTTACTTCAATCCATCCCCAGCTTTTGGTAAAAACTTCTTGATCGAAGGTTTGGCTACTATAATGGCTTCTTTCATTTGGTAGATGAGCACGGAATCTTTGTTTGTCATCACTTACTCCAAGAGCGCATAAAAATTTTTTAGATACTCCCATAAAATATCCCTGCCATTCAGTTAAAAGGATCTTCCTATCAATTGCTTCTTTTACAGTAATCTCAATAGGGTCATCAACTTCTTTTTCAACCATGTCTTCAGTTAATAATCTAATTTTTTCGTTTTCAACATCTTTCAACCAAGGACATGATGGATTCAATGGATCAAAAAACAATTCAAGTTCCATTATATCAAATTCT
Source organism: Candidatus Bathyarchaeota archaeon (assembly GCA_016930055.1). Classification (GTDB taxonomy): domain Archaea; phylum Thermoproteota; class Bathyarchaeia; order TCS64; family TCS64; genus UBA8941. The sequence goes on from JAFGHP010000074.1 coordinate 26,306, forward strand.
CTAGTTCTATGAACACCTCTTCTGGGGCTAATCTCATTTCTCATAACTCTTCCTTGTTGACAAATAGCAAATGGAATCCTTTCACGATTAGCTTGGAAGCAACGTTTAAAATTCATGAACATTCCTTGAGCTGCTTCAGGTCTCATGTAACCAATATCATTTCCAGTTGCACCTATCTGTGTTTGAAACATTGTAAGAACAAGAGTAGGTTCCTTTAATTCTCCCCCACATACTGGACACTTTATCTTATTCTCGATAAGTAACTGTTTAATCGCTTCCCCACCAAGGGCTTCAACATGTTCTTTAGCTATTTTTTCTTCAATAAGGTGATCTGCTCTAAAACCTCTACCACATTGATTACATATTGTAGCATATTCTTTAAAATTAGCTAAATGACCACTTGCTTCAAAAACTTTACTAGGATTAGTAATTGGGTCATCAATTTCGAAAAATCCTTGTTTTCTGATAAAATACTCTCTCCATAAAGCCTCGATGTTTCTTTTTAGTTTAACACCGTAGTCTCCATATGTAACATATCCTGCAATTCCACCATAAATTTCAAAGCTTGACCAAAAGAAACCTCTTCTTTTAGATATTTCAGATATTATATCATAAATATTATTCGACATTATTAATGACCTTGTATGGGGATGCTTCCCATCTACTTAATAAATAACACTACATTAAAAAATTTGGACGATATTTAACGTATATAAAATCGGTAAATTAATTGGTTAATACAATTTAAAAAATTATTATTTTTTTAAATAAACATCTTTTATGGCGCTTACAGATTTTAATGTTGCTTTGATACTGAAAGGTCTTTCAAAATTACAGATTAATGGTTGCCAAGGATCACCTACAGCTTCAAATTCTAATGAACCAATACCCATTTTTGCACTATTATCTATATGTTTGATTTGAGTAGGATCAAAACCCATTAATTTTGAACAAAGTGAATCAACAGATACTGGGTTAAATCCTGATACAATTACTCCCATGTTGATGGGATTTCCTACAACTGGACCATTTCCTTCCATACAAATTAAACCATCAACTATATTCAAATCGCTTTTAATGGTTTTAGCTAATAAAGGTAAAATCTCATCAAGGTGTTTATGATACTTACTTTTTTTTGCTTCCTTAAAGCAACCATACAAATTTTTGATACTCAACGTTACTAATGTATGTCCACATGTTTTCATTTTGGATAAATTAACGACATAACCTGCATCAAGCATTATTTTTGGGATATTAATTTCTTTTTCATTAATTTTATAAACAGTACTTTCCTCTTTACTAAGATTTATAAAATTTACATTAAGCTCATTTAAAACATCTAATAAACCAGATTTTTTTACACGTATATCTGCTGTGTTATCAATGTTGTCTGATTCAACAACTATTGGATTTCCTCCTTTTTCCCTAATTATGTTAATTGCAGATTTAATTATATTAAAGTCTGTAATTACCATTCCTTGAGGATTTTTTGAATTACAAATGTTTGGTTTAATAATGACATCTATCCCTGATTTTATCTTAAAATCCCCTAGAAGTCCAACACTTTTTCTTGTTGTTTCATCTATACTGTTATTTACACGAACAATAGCAACTTTATTAGACATTTAACAGCCTCCTTTCTGGTATGATTTCACCAGACATTTTTTCAATAATTTTTATCATATTAATTTCATCATCGATAGTAATTTTTGGGTTAGTATTTCCACTAATTAGTTCAGCTAAATATTTATACAATTCACTAAAACTTGGGTGTTTAAATTGTATCAAATCTAAATACCAATCTAAACCTCTTTCACTTTCAGTATAACTTTGTTTACCTTTTTCCATAGTATATTTATAAGGTTCTAGCATCAATTCAGTTTTTAATTTTCCACTAGAACCCTCAACTATAATTTTAAATTGGGGAATTAGTTTAGTCCAACTTAAAGAACATTTAGCCTCAATTCCACTCTCGGTAATTAATGACACCTTCATATTGTCACATACTTCAAAATTTTTACACCACCACGAAACATCTTTAATATTATTTACATTTCCTGCAAGAACAATTATCACAGAAAGAATATGAGGCATAATATCTTCAATAATACCTTTATTTTCTAAAATTCTAAAATTTGTTTTAGGATCATAAATTTGTAAATTATTTTCGAAGGTTATTAAAATATTTTTTAAATCACCTATTGTATGTTCTTTATATTTTTCTACTAATTTCACAAATCCTGGAGAAAATATGTAGTTATGAACAGGTAACACTACTAAATCGGTTTCTTCTTTTTTTTGTTTAATTTTTAAGCATGAATCAATTGTTTGTGCTAGAGGTTTTTCACATAAAACATGTTTATTTTGATTAAGCGCATCAATTACCATTTGTTCATGAAGTTTAGGTGGTGTATTAATAGCTACAGCATCAATATCTTCTCTCTTTAAAAGGTCTCTATAATCTTTGGTAATATATTCTGCCTTTGATAATTTTTGGACTTCTTTTAATCTATTTTCATCATTATCTGCAAGTCCTACTATTTTCCACTTTTTTGATATATCAATTGCTTTAAGATGAAACATAGTAGTAACCCGACCACACCCAATAATTCCAAGACGACGCATATGAAGCCCTTTCCTGTGATTAATGCTATGAACTCTTTATAAGTTGTTTTTTTTATTAAAGAGTTCTCTAAAACCAAAATTAAATGCAATAGGTGTGCATAAGATAACTTCAAACCAATAAGTAGCTAATCTTGTTAATAGACTTATACTAGCTGCTAAGTGAAGAGGTATCCCTACTAAGACAAAGGCTCCAGTGAGACCTGCATCAATAACACCTAATCCACTTGGAATGAAAATATTAATTTGCTGAATAAACTCAACAACAGAATAAATTAAGATTAAAATAGGATAACTTAATTCAACTCCCAAACTTTTTGCTGAATAATAAGCTGTAATTGAACCACCTATCCAATGAAGAAAAATAAAGATAAAAGAAAAAGCTGTCATTAAAGAATTATTCTTCATTAACCGATTTGCTTCTTCAATATTATTTACAAAACCTTGAAAACCCATATCTTTATGCTCAAAATCAATTAGATTGTCAAAAAATCTTTTCTTGATTATTTCAGGTGAATGATTATATATTATTTTTAAAGAAGAACTGTTTAGTAATGCTGCAAAAAATATACTAGTAAATATAGCAAAACAAACTGCAAATATAATTAACCAAGGCTCGATTGGTAGAATATCTTTATTAATCAAAATAATAAAAAGAGTGGCTAAACCGACTGATAAACCAAATGCAATGTTATAAAATGCTCTATGTGTAACTACACTACTAATCGCTGTACCTAAATTACTTTTTTTCTTTAAATTTAGTAAATAAGCTCTTACTACTTCTGTATTTAATGGAATTGGTATTATCCATCCAACAAATAAACTAGTATAAGTTAATTGAATACCTTCTAAAAAACTAATCTTAATATTCATTACCTTCAGTAAAATCCACCATGATGCTGCAAAAAAAATTAAACTAATTTGATCAATTAAAACTGCTAATAAATAATAAAATAAATTTAAACGTCCCACTTCAAATAAGATTATGAATGGATTAGCCCAAATTAAATATATTATGAATAATAGTATTCCAGTGAAAGTTAGTACAATAACTCTACGATCCAATTCACTTTAGAGCATATTATCTTAACTCATAAATAATTTGACATTTATCTTTATTTTTATGGATATTATTATTAAAAAAGCAAATTTAAAAGATATTTCAACAATTAAAAAAATTGAAGAAAATATTTATCCTGATCCCTGGCCACCAATTCTTTTTAAATTTTTATTAAGTAGATCACCAGATTTATTTTTCGTAGCAGTTCATAACGAAGAAATTATCGGATACATTATTGGAGAAGTTATTAGTAAAAAAGGAATTTTATTTGGTCATGTATTGAATATTGCTGTAAAAGTTGATTGGAGAAAAAAAGGGATAGGTCAAAATCTTTTATATGAACTTGAAAAAAAATTTTTAGAAAAAAAAGTTACTCTCTCATATCTTGAAGTTAGAGAATCTAATTTAATTGCTCAAAATCTTTACATAAAAAATGGTTACAAAACCGTAGATGTTTTAGAGCTATATTATAAAGATGAAAACGGTTTAAGAATGGAGAAGAATCTATAAAATAAAACGCTATACTTCTATATTTGTTCCTTTGCATCTATGTTTTGAAGAAGATAGGTGATTCATGTGGGAGAAATACGAATAGCTGTCGCAGGGATTGGCAATTGTTGTTCAAGTTTAATACAAGGTATTTATTATTACTCTAAACGTAAAGAAAAAACTGGTCTTTTACATGAGAATTTAGGTGGGTACAAAATATCTGATATCAAATTTGTTGCTGCTTTTGATATATCAAATGAAAAAGTCGGTAAGGATTTATCAAAAGCAATCGATTCAAAACCTAATCAAATACTTGATATTAGTAGTGTACCCTATCTGAATGTCCCAGTTCAAATGGGTATAGATTTAGACAATAGTGACGATAATTCTATAATTAATATTATTAGATCTAAAGAAAAACCTGTAAAAGTATCTGAAGTATTGAAAAATGAAAAAGTTGATGTTTTTATTAATCTGATTTCAGGTGGCTCAAATCTTTCGTCTACTGCATATGCTGAAGAAGCATTGAAAGCAGGATGTGCTTTTTTGAATGCCACTCCAGCCTCTATAGCTTCTGATAATGTTTTAGCATCAAAATATTTCGAAGCAGGTATCCCTTTAGCTGGGGATGATCTTTTAAATCAAATTGGTTCTACTATACTTCATATTGGTTTACTCGAATTTTTAAATAGTAGAGGTGTCAAAGTCTCTGAAAGCTACCAACTTGATGTTGGTGGTGGAACTGAATCAATCAATACATTAGAAAAAACACGTGATACTAAAAGAGAAATAAAAACAAACACAGTAAAAAGCCATGTTCCTTATACCTTTCCCATTGTTTCTGGTTCAACTGATTTTGTTGATTTTCTAAAAAATACTAGAGACAGTTTCTTTTGGATAAAAGGAACATATTTTGGTGGGGCCAACTTTTCAATCGATATTAAGTTAAGTAGTGTTGATGCAAATAACGGAGGATCAGTTCTTATGGATGTCATACGTGGATTGAAAATTGCTACTGATAAAGGATATAAAGGATCAATTGATGCATTATGTTCGTTTGGTTTTAAAAAATCAAAACAGAATAATCTCGTAGACTCTTATAGAGCTTTTAGAGATTTTATAGGATAGAATAAATATGAACTTGATTTTTGTAGTTGGTACAGCAGCATCAGGGAAATCGAATTTAACTGCAGCTTTTTCAAGATGGCTTGAAATGCAGAGAGAGGATGTTATGGCAGTAAATTTAGATCCAGGAGCAACAAATCTACCATATGCAGCAAATGTAAATGTTAGAGACTATATCAAAGTCGAGCAAGTTATGGAGGAATATAATTTAGGACCAAATGGGGGATTAATGGTTGCTTGTGATTTAATGGCGGGAGTAATAGAAAACCTTTCACAAGACATAGAGGATTTTACTCCTGATATTTGTATTGTTGATACACCTGGTCAAATGGAGTTGTTTGCTTTCCGTAATCTTGGAGCTGCTATTGCTGAAAGATTGACTGATGCTGAAAAAGGCTTAATTTACTTGTTTGATTCAGTATTTTCTAGAGATCCTTTAAATTATGTTATGAATCTTTTTCTTGCTTCAGCAATAAACACAAGATTTCAACTACCACAGTTTCAAGTTTTGAGTAAAATAGATCTTTTACGAGCAAGCGAACTCGAAGAAATATTAGGTTGGGTGGATGATGTAACTCTTTTAGAAGAAGCTATTGATGTAAGACTTAGTGGAATGAAAAAAGAGATAAGTCAAGATATGATGGAAGTTATAGAACGAATTGGACTAGACTTTAATCCTATCCCTTGTTCATCAAAAACACATGATGGGTTTAATACATTATATGGTGAGTTGCAAAGAGTTTTTACTAGTGGAGAAAAATTTACTCCATAGTTTTTTTGAACTTATTATATTTTTTTATGACCTTTTCCAAAACTGTTAAACTAAAGATTAAATGATATTATTCTCGAAGTTAATGACACTATATCTAACACAGGAAGATGTAAAGAAAGTTTTAGACATGCCTTCTACAATAAAAGCTGTGGAAGATGGATTTAGAGAGATGGGAAAAAAAGCAATAGAGATGCCTCCAAGAGTATATCTTCATTTTCCAAAAGGTGTTTTAATTGCTATGCCTGCTTATATGCCTGGTTTAGGTGTTGCAGGAACAAAACTAGTAACAGTTCATCCAGATAATAAAAAAGATTACAATTTACCCGCTGTTATAGCTCGAATCGTTTTAAATAGTCCTGAAAATGGCATTCCTTTAGCTATAATGGATGGTACATATATTACTGCGCTAAGAACTGGGGCAGCTGGTGCTGTTGGTATTAAATATCTTTCTCGTGAAGATTCCGAGATAGTAGGTTTGTGTGGAGCTGGAGTACAGGGAAGAAGCCAAATAATGGGTTTAATGGAAGTTAGGCCTAATGTTAAAAAAGTTAAGGTTTATGATATTATTCCAGAAGCAAAAACGTTGTTTATAAATGAAATGAAAAAAATATACCCAAAAATTGAATTTATTTCAGTGAATACTCCTGAAGATGCAACAAAAGATAGTGATATAATAATTACTTGTACTCCAAGTCCTATACCATTCATTAAAGGAGAATGGCTTAAAGAAGGAGCTCACGTCTCAGCAATTGGAGCTGATACAGCAGCAAAAAGAGAGTTAGAGACATCTGTTTTATTAAAATGTACTAAAATATCTGTTGATTATATACCTCAAGCATTTGTAGTTGGTGATTTTGCATTACCTAAAGAAGAAGGTGCAATTACTGAAGAAGACATATATGCTGAAATGGGCGAAATTGTATGTGGTAAGAAACAAGGAAGAATAAATAAAAAAGAAATTACTTTATTCAAAGCAACCGGTTTAGCGATAGAAGATGTTGGGACTGCTGCTATTGTATATAATTTAGCTATAAACAAGAACATTGGTCTAAAACTACAATCTTAAAATTACTTTTTTTTATTTTTTTAATAATAATAAAATTTTACTTAAGTCGTAAAACTATAAAACATGGGTTTTATAATTCATGAAAAATGTAAGTTATTAATTTAAAATTTAATAACTTTTTTTACTAATGATTTATTCTAACAGCTATTGCTCTAACTATGTCAGCAGTATTTTCACACCAATCCGCAATTGTTTCGATGGCATCTAGAAATTCATTTAATAATATTAAAGAACCTATTGAATATCCTGGAAACTCTAATGTGGCTAGATGACTTCTAGCAATGCTATATAATTCATCTATATCTTCTTCGAGGAGTTCTACATTATTAGCTAAATTAAGGGCTTCCTTTGGATTTTTAGGTAATATTTTTAGACAGTCTGTTAATACTTTAACACAATCATTATTTTCTCTGCACATATTTAGTGTTGCTTCTTTCATCTCTTCAGGTACTTTAAAAAATGGTATTATATTTAATATTCTTCCAGCTTCTTTACTCCAATCTGCAATCCAATCAACAGCTCTTACTAGTTCCATTAAGTCTTCTCTTTCTTCAGGAAACATTTCACTTTTTGTTAAAGATTCAACCATTTCTCTACGCAATTCATCTGCTTCCATCTCCATCCTAGATATATTATTGTAAAAACTTTTACAATTTTCTAATTCACCTCTTGAAGCAGCTTCAACCATTTGTGTTAAATCTGTTACAGATTTTTTTGTAAGTTCTAAATGTTTCTCAGCCATTGTTAAAACTTCATCACCACGCTTTGGTGAGAACCAATTAAAAATAGTTTTAGCCAATGTTATGAGTTAATTCTCCTAGTTATTATTAAATCCTTTCACTTCTTTTTTAAGTTATGTTAAAAGAATATATCAATAATATTAGTATCGGTATTAAGTGAAATAAAACTGTTGTAATTAAAGTAGTTTTGGGAGACTCTGCGATAATACCCGCTATACTTTTAATCAAATCACTAAATGGTTTTAGAAGTGGTAAAAACATCATCGCTCCTATTAAATTAATACTTAAATGGACAAGCCATACCCCCATAGCAATCGGGTTCCCAGTAGCCATTGCTGCTATCATTACGTCAAAAACCGTACCAATATTTGCACCCAAAATATATGGCAGAATATAATAATCAGCACTTATAACTCCACTTGACGCTAAAGGCACTAAAAGAGATACCATTACTGTTGTACTTGGCACAAGTATAGCAAAAATTAATCCAGCAAAAAAAGCTCTTAACGGTTTAGTGAATGTTGCTCGTATTAAATTCCATGAACGAGGCATATTAAAAACCTCTGTCATGTATTTTTCTATACCACCAAGAGCAATAATCAACAGTATTATACCCAAAATTAGTCCAACCCATGGAGGAATATTCTTAAACAATGGTTTAACCCATGGAGTAGCAACCTCAAGAAGATCTGGAATATAATATAACCAATTTGCATTAATAAATAACCTACTACCTATTTCAGATATTCTAGAAAACAAATGAAAAAAAACTTCAGCTAAATAAAAAATTAATAAAGTAATTAAATTATAAATGACATGACTTAAAGTTACATTAAAAGCTGCTTTTTGTCCACTTTTGCGTCTAATTTGATTTATTACTGAAACTAGGAAAGGTGTAACAGTAGTTCCTAATTCTGCACCAATTACTGTAGCGACTGCTAAATTCATAGGTAAAACGCCTGAAGCAGTAAATGTAACAATAATTGAATCAAATGCTCCACTACTATGTAATAACGCAGTACCAATCCACCCAGCAAAAACTGCACTTGTTGTATCTCGAATTATTAAAATAATTTTTTCTGCAAGATCCTCTCCCATAATTTCTGCAGCATTTTTAATGATCATAATTCCAGAAACAAAAAAGTATAATGCAATTAGTGAAGCCATTATGTTAAGATATTTAGAACGCAAGTACTGATCCAATTACGAACTTTGTATATTTATTAAAGAATAACTTATATAAAATATATAAACTATATAGAATTATAAAAATAATTATATTTATTAACAATTTATATAATTTAAATTA
>JAFGHP010000075.1 GCA_016930055.1 Candidatus Bathyarchaeota archaeon
ATCTTCATAACTGCACTATATAGAGAATTAAGAAGTTCCATAGGATACTACGATGCGAGACGCATAATCAGGGCAATTAAAGACAACTCCGACGATATCCAGAGCATAGATGAATTTGGATACATTTTAGAAAAACTAGGATATGACCAGAGAATCACCAAATTATTCATGGAAGCATATAACAAAACCGCTTCATTAAACAAATAATTGACATTTAATAAAATTTTAAATACTAATTAATTTATAAAAAAAGGGAAAATTATTTTTAGAATATCGGGTAGAACCTAACCTGCATTAAACGTACTCCACTGTTAGTGACATCCCACCAATAGTTCAGTAAAGATTCAACGTCAAAGATCCATTGATCAGGTGTAGTAATAGTTGAGCCATCAATTGTTTCTTCTATGTCTACAAGGAATAAGCTGGTTGCATTATACCAAGTTGGTTGTCCTTTTCTGTGCCCTGTTATGGTGATTTTTTCTTTCAAGTAATATACTTTACCATCATCAACAAATGTCGCTTTAGGATCTAAAACAACATTTGAATCAGAGCTGGGCTTACCTAAACATACAACATAAACATTGTATGCTTTTGCAGTTTTATATTTGGTCGGAACACCATATTCATCCCATTCGACTGCAACTTCTTTTGGTAGAATGATTGAAAGCTCTCCATCCTCTGTTGCATCACAATCGGGTACTTGCCATTCGTTTCCCATCATTGCTATACTTAGATTATAATTTGAAAGAGGAACAAAAACAGAATGTCTACCAATTCCTGAATCATCAGGAACAGGTTTTGATATACCAACTGGAACTCCATGCACGTTTAAATTGAAATGAATGCCACTAAAATCTACACCTGGCTTTAATGATAGAGCCTGAGGTATCGCAAATAGAGATGTACTCATCAAAACCATTATAACCATAAAATGTGTTTTTTTCATTTAAACCCATAAAAAATAGTTCTTATTGAAAATAAATATATTATGAAGAGGTATTATTTATCATTAAACTCTTAATATAAACAATACATTTCAAAAATATATTCAAAAATAAGAGATATAAATCCATTAATCTAGAAATAATTATTAAAAATCCAGGTTTAAAAAATCATTAATAAAACATTCACCTACTTCCTTATTTTTTATTTTTATCCAAAATTAAGCAACACGTTTTAGAAAACTAGGTTCATAATATTTTAAATATGGGTTTTATTCATAATTAAAAGTTTATTCACAATTTTTTTAAAGGTAAAATTCAATCATTTTTTAATGTCTAATTCTAAGGTTGATGAAGATGGAGCTATTCAACTTCTAAAAGAACTCATTAAGATTGACTCAGTAAATCCAAGTCTAGTATCAGGAGCCAAAGGCGAAAAAGAAATAGCAGAATACATTGCCAGCTGGTTAAAATCACTCGGTCTAAAAATTAGAATCGATGAAGTAGCTAAGGGTCGCTATAATACTGTTGGCATCCTTGAAGGTACTGGTGAGGGAAAAAGCTTGATGCTGAATGGTCACACCGACACTGTAGGATACGACTATATGACAATTGATCCCCTTAAACCGACAATTAAAGATGGAAAACTGTATGGTAGGGGAAGCATAGACATGAAAGGAGGACTAACAGCCAGTCTTTCAGCAGTTAAAGCAATAGTAGATTCAGGTACAACACTTAAAGGCGACCTGATTGTTGCAGCCGTCTGCGACGAAGAATACGCCAGCATCGGTACAGAGCACCTCATGAAGACCACCCATGTTGACTCTGCAATCGTTGGTGAGCCAAGCGACCTACAAATACTCCGATGCCACAAAGGCTTTGCATGGGTAAAAATTGAGACAAAAGGAATTGCAGTACATGGAAGCTTGTGGCAATCGGGAGTTGACGCAATAACTAAGATGGGAAAAGTCCTCAACGATATTGCAGAATTAGATAAAAAACTTAAAAAAACTTACCACGAACTCACGGGACCAGCAAGCATACACTCAAGTCTAATCGAAGGAGGCTTGGAACTCAGCACCTACCCAGACAAATGCATTCTACAGGCAGAGAGACGCCTTATCCCAGGTGAAACCGTAAAAGATGTAGAAAATGAATTCAAAACAATGCTAGAAAAAATCAAGCAACTTGACCCAAAATTCAATGCAGAATACGAAATCACCTTCCACAGAAACCCCATGGACGTACCAGCCACATCAGAGATCTGTAAGACAATAATCAAAGCCAGCGAAAAAGCCCTAGGATTCAAACCAATATTCATAGGTGGATCAGCTTGGCTTGACACTCAGATAATATGGGAGAAGGGAATACCCGCAGTTGTCTATGGGCCATCTGGTGATGGAGCTCACGCAGCAGTTGAATATGTTGATCTCCAAACTGTTATAGACGCAGCCAAAGTCCAGGAATTTACAATCAAAGAATTTTGTGGAGTACAATCCTAAAAAGAAGCATCTTCCTAAGAACCCAAAAAAAATAATGTATATAATCAGTTTCGTTTTGGTTTCTAGATGTGATTCAAGGGTATTCAATCAGTTTTTATTGTTGGGTTTTGTTTGTACTTATTAATTAAATAGACTTAACTATCAGTATCACGCTCTATTCAAGGTATATGGGAAGCCTCTTTGGTAACCTTTATGCGGTGAAAAATTAAAATGGTAATCGTTTATTTTGATAAGAGAAAACCTGGAAGTAAAACCAGAGAGCGTTCCAATGTGATTACGAAGGTAAAGTGTTCAGACTGTGGCAAAGAATGTGAAGTGCCTTTCAAACCCACACCTGGGAGACCAGTGTATTGTAGAGACTGTTTCCCTAAGCACAGGTAACATAGAAACAATACAAATCTAATGAACTTGCATTAAATTTGGATATCCAATTTTAGCTTTGAAATAACTATTTTTTGCCCAATTGCCTCTAAAATTGTTAGTTTCATCCAGTAACCAATTACCTTTTACTTAATTTCTTTAAACACAATTTTTTCTTGAGTATTCTTTGATCATAGGTTTATCATCCGTCTAACACAACTTATATCATGTGAATTAATAAGAAAATGAGATAAGTCTAAACACCACCTTAATAGAAATAACTTGGTTAAATCAAATGGAATAAATATAAGAATCTTGCTGGTTTGCGGTATCATCTCTCCGCTTCTTTATTTTTGCACAGACGTTTATGCAGGGATAATGTACCCTGGATATGATTTCATCACTCAAGCTATAAGCGAATTGTTTGCAATAGGTTCTCCAGTTAGCTTCTTTGTTGTCCCATTGTTCACAATTACAAGCTTATTATCTCTAATGTTCTCACTGGGTGTTTGGAAATCGTCAAATGGGAATCGAAATCTAAAGTTGACTGCGTTAATGTTTGCAGGAAATGCAGTTAATGGTCTGATACTTTGGAACTTCTTTCCAATGCACATGGTAGGTGCCGAGACAAGTTTTACTGATTTAATGCATGTTTTATTGGCTGGGGTTGGGGTAATTTTTGTTTTGTTAGCTGTTTTAATAGTTGCATTATCGAATCATGGTAGACTTCGAACATACTCAATCTTAGCTATAGTTGTTATACTTGTACCAGGCGCATTAGTGTTTATGATGATCCAGGGTTTGACTCTTGGTGAAACCTCACCTTATATGGGGTTAACTGAGCGAATAGCAAATTATGGCTACTATATATGGCAGGTAATCTTTATCAAACATTTAATGAAATCTAGTAATTAGTCTATGGCTTAATTTAATAACTAATTAATCTCAGTAAGTTGACAAAAAACTGGATAGTGTAAAATAAATTATTTAATCTTCCATGCTTATCATTTTATTCCTACTATTGACCAGAAGCTCTTATCTATGGAATCTTACTCAGCTTAGGTAAAGTTTATCAAAAGATAAAGTAAAAAAGATTCAAGGAGACAGAATTAGTTGAAAATTAATAACCTTTTCATAACCACACTATAGAGAATTAAGGAGTTCCATAAGATACTATGATGCAAGACGCATAATTAGAGTAGTTAAAGACAACCCCAATTATATCCAGAGCATAGATGAATCGAATATATATTAGAAAAACTTGGATTTGACATGAGAAACATCAAATTATTTATGGAAACATATAACAAAAACGACCATTAAATAAATAAAATAATCATTTTAAAAATGATAATAAAAGAAATAAAATCTAAATTTATTAATATACTAACATTCATCTAGTTTATTCATGTTTAAACAAATTAATACTCGATTTTTTAAACCCGATAATTTATCTATATAATAAGAAATTAACTTGTACATATTTTGTGTATTCACAATTTTTTTAAATGCAAAAATTCAATCTTTTTTCAATGTTTAACTCTAATGTCGATGAAGAAAAAGCTATTGAGCTTCTCAAAGAACTTGTTAAGATTGACTCAGTGAATCCTAGTCTTGTCTCTGGTGCTAATGGTGAGAAAGAGATAGCGGAGTACATCGCAGATTGGTTGAAGTCACTCGGTCTCAAAACACGAGTTGATGAGGTTGCTAAGTGTCGCTTCAACACTGTTGGGATACTCGAAGGCACTGGCGAAGGCAAAAGTTTAATGCTGAATACGAAATCACTTTCCACCGAAACCCCATGGACGTACCAGAAGAAACAGAGATCTGTCAAACATTGATCAAGGCCAGTGAAGAAGCCCTAGGATTCAAACCTATATTCATAGGTGGATCAGCATGGCTTGACACTCAGATAATCTGGAAAAAGGGATACCCGCAGTCGTCTATGGACCATCAGGCGACGGGGCACATGCTTCAGTTGAATGGGTAGACATCCAAACAGTTATAGACGCAGCCAAAGTCCAAGAACTAGCAATCAGAGAATTCTGTGGTATAAAATCCTAAAAAATAAGCCTATTACATAGGTTTTAAAGCAATTAAAATATAAATAAGATAGTAAAAGAGAAGGAGTTTATCTTGTAAAGCCATTAAAAATCTTTTAATAATGTTTACGATGTTATTGGATTGATAACTAATTTTTACTCCAATAATAATTAGTATTATTATAATATTAAATATACGAAAAAAGTTGTTTGTTACGATATTTTTCGTATATTTTATATACATCTAAGGCTATACTAATTAAGAGGAATGAAAAAATTAACAAAATCTCAATTTAATATATTAAAACATATTCTAAAAAATAAAAACATCATTCAAAATAAAATTTCTATCGAATTAGGAATACCAATAACCACTATAAATAACACTATTAAAACTTTAGAGAAAATTGAGATTATTAAAAATGAAAACAAACATTATGTATTAATAGATTCATTTTTACTTCTTCAATACATAACAAT
>JAFGHP010000076.1 GCA_016930055.1 Candidatus Bathyarchaeota archaeon
AGCTTTTTAGTAGCAATATTAATATTCAACAACACATTTCCCTAGCAATAAACATTTATACCTATTTAATTTTATTTTTGGTTTATAAAAAAATTTATTCTATCCATAAATCTCTTTCAAGATCCTTCCAGATTTCAACAGTCATAGAAGAATGATCAAATAAATCCATGTGATATGGGTCAACTTTTTTGTATTCAGCATAAGGCCCTTCATAATCTTTTCTTCTTGTTTTGTACTCTTCAAAAGCAGCGAGGCTTTCATATTCCCAAATCATAATATATCTATCAGTCTGTTCTCCTGCTATTGTTTTAGTAAAGTATCTGAGACTTTTCCATTCATGAAACAAATCTTTATGATTTCTAACCCAAATTAACCAATTTTTGAGTGCAGATTTGTGTTCTTCTTCTTTACCATTTTTTATTTTCCAAGTTTCAACTTCAAAAATCGTCATACGGATAAAAGGTGTTAGGTTATTAAATTATCTTTCTTTGCTAATGATAGAATCTTTTCAATAAAGCCAGTTTTAGCATTTGTATAGGCTTCCCTATCATTTCTATACTTTGCTGCAAGTTCGTATTTTAAGTTGGTATATTCTTTAAGGGCTTCAGGATGAGTTCTGAGATAGTCACGGAAAATTAGATGATTTAAATGGTGAGTGCTGACTTCCAAAACTAGATGTAAATGACAATACGCTCCTTCGAGTTTTTTCCCTAAACAATAAAACCATTCATCATGTTCTTCAATAGTAACATCTGTATAACCAAAATCATAAAGTTCTTTTTGGCACTCATCAGCAATTTTTTTTGATTTGACACCTACAATAATATCAACAATGTCTTTACTCGGTAATCCAACTATTGAAGTACTGCCAATGTGGTTAATGCTTAGACATTTTGAATCTAAAACTTTTAAGATTAGATCTTTTTCTTTTTGGTATAAGTCAATCCATAAAGGATTATACGAGTAAATAATGATTGGAGTAGGCATTTACGTCGTATTTTATAGGGGTTTGACTTACTTTAAGTAGTATCTCATTATATATGAGAAAATAACATTTTCATCAGGATCTATTTGAGCGAGAAACCAATATTTCCGCCAAATCTGGCAATATTAATTAGTATAGTCGCTGTTTCGACTGCTTCTATACTTATTAGACTAGCTGAAGCTCCTGCAATGGCTTTAGCAACGTGGCGGTTAACTCTTTCTGTAATTATACTTTTACCTTTTTTCATTAAAAATAATGGAATAAAAAAAATTATTGACATGCAATCAAGAGAATTATTGACACTTATTGGTGTTGGCTTCGTACTATCGATTCATTTTGCTGCATGGATCACAAGTCTTGGATATACATCAGTTGCTAGTAGTGTGATTTTTGTTCATATCGACCCAATTTTTGTAACAATAGTAAGTCATTTTATTCTGAAAGAAAAAGTAAGTAAACGGAGCACATTAGGAATAATCATTGCATTAATTGGTGCTGGGATAATTGCATTAGGAGACATTAATATTGGTGAACAAAATCTTTTTGGAGATTTATTGAGTATAGTTGGTGCCTTAGCCTTGGGTATATATATTTTAGCAGGTAGAAAATTAAGACAGAGTCTTGATCTTACAACATATGTAACTCCAGTTTATACAGTATCAGCGCTTTTCCTAGCTTTAGGAAGTGTATTATCAGGCACAGCATTAACGGGTTACAATGAGGAACAAATTTTTTATTTCATTACAATAGCAGTAATTCCAATGATTTTTGGGCACACAATATATAATTGGACATTAAAATGGGTGACAGCACCAGTAGTTAGTATAAGTTTGTTAGGTGAACCCATTGGTGCTTCAATCTTAGCTTATTTTATTTTAAATGAATCAGTGACATTTCAAACGTTATTTGGTGGAGTAATAACTCTATTGGGAATAGTTATTTGTTCATCTTTTGAAAAAGGATCTTAAAATTTATAAATTTATTTAAGTTTTTCTTTAAAATTTTTTTCGAGTTTTTGTACTTTTGGTTTTATTACGAACATGCTATAAGATTGGTATTTGTTTCTGTCATAATATTTCTGATGATATTCTTCTGCAGGATAAAAAGCTGTAAAAGGTTCAACAGCTGTTACGATTTTTTTGGGATTAACTTTATTTTCGGTTAAAGTTTTTATCATTTCTTCAGCTATTCTTTTTTGTTCTTCAGTATGATAAAAAATAACGCTTCTATACTGTTCACCGACATCAGCTCCTTGTTGATTTAGAGTAGTAGGGTCATGTGTTGCAAAAAAGATCTCTAAAATAGTTTGGAAAGTAATGATAAGCGGATCATACTTTATATGAACTACTTCGACATGACCTGTTGTACCAGTAGATATTTGCTCATAAGTTGGGTTCGGAATTTTTCCTCCACTATATCCAGGATAGGATTCGATTACGCCATTTAAACGCATGAAAACTGCTTCAGTGCACCAAAAACATCCTCCTCCTAGAGTGGCATATTCATACTTGTCATGATTACCATTGTTGGACATAATTATCTAAAAACATGTACAGAATCCTAATTCAATAAGGTTCGTAATTTTTCTAGGTTAATTAGATAGTAATTGTATAAAGTCTTTAAGATTGAAGGCTATTCTATTTTTAATCTGGTGATTTGTTTGAAAAATGAATTTAAAAGAATGATGAAACAAGGAAAACAGGGTTATGGGGCATGGATAACAATAGAAAGCCCAATATGTACTGAACTTATGAGTAGCTTAGGTTTTGACTATTTTGTTTTTGATAATGAACATTCTCCTTTAGATATGTTACATATTCAAACATTAATACAATCAATGAGAGGCGATAGTAAAACTACTCCCATTGTTCGTCCATGGTGGAATGATATGGTTGCGATTAAAAGAGCCTTAGATATTGGAGCTTATGGAATTTTAGTTCCATGGATAAATACAGAGGAGCAGGCGAAAGCTGTTGTAAGTTATACAAAATATGCGCCTAAAGGATTGCGTGGGTGTGGTCCACGTAGAGCTTCACTTTTTGATTCAGAATATTATCAAACCATTGATGATGAGATCTATATAACTGTTCAAATAGAAACTAAAGAAGCTGTAGACAATATTGATAAAATATGCAGTGTTGATGGAATTGATTGCTGTTATATTGGTCCCTCTGACCTATCAGCAAGTTATAATCATCTCGGAGACATGAAGAATCCCGATGTCCAAGAAGCAATAGACAAGGTTTTTGATGCATGTCAAGCACATGGGATAGCAGCAGGAATACATGAAGGCAGCGGAAAAACTCTAAGAGAACGTATAGATAAAGGATACAACATGGTTACTCTTGGAAATGATCTGTTATATCTAAGACAAAGCGTACTTAACCAATTTAAAGAATTATATATAAAAAATAAATGATATTATTCAAATTCAACTGTAGCTGGCGGTTTCGGGGTTAAATCATAATATACTCCACCAACCTCAGGACATTCCTTATGAATATTATCAGCAGCTTTCATTAAAATTTCCCATGGAACTTTAACAATTTCAGCAGTTAGAAAATCATTGGATGTTATAGCCCTCATACAAATCTTAAATCCTTCATCTGCTCTACCACTTACGTTTAGTAAAACTCTACTAACTCCAGGATTTTTGTTCTGTATATTTTCTCTTAATTTATTTAAAGAATCATAATTAGGAATATTTTCATTAATGTTTACTAGTAAAATATTACCATAAACCCTATTATTACCCTTTAAAACTCCTGTTGCTTTTTCTTGGGGAATATAAACATCAATATTGTTTTCAGGAATTTTAAATATATTAGCGATTTCGTAAGTCATTTCAGTATCTTTTTTGGGTTTAGAATCACTTAGGATAGCTGCAAAAAATTGACTTGGCCCTAATGGAGAGAAGAAATCCTCAACAATTTTCGTTGCCTTTTTTTCAATTTCTAATTTTTTGTTAGTGATTTCTCCAACTACTCGAACACTTAGCCCTGGTCCAGGAAAGGGTTGTCTTTCAGATAATTCATTGGGCATCCCTAAATAGCGTGCAACTATTCTTACTTGCCATTTGTATAACTGGACTAAGGGTTCAACTATTCTATATCCATACCTTTCGACAGGATTGATCCCTATCTGCTCTAAAATATTGTGTTGTGTCTTAACTCCTGCAGCGGTTTCTTCGATGTCTGCTTTTATTGTACCTTGTACAAGGAATTTGCATCCTTCTCTTTTAGCAGTATCCTGGAACGTGTTATAGAAACAATCTCTGAAAGCTTTTCTTTTTTCCTCAGCATCATGTAACCCATTTAAAGCCTTCATGAATCTTTCACGTTCATCAACAATTTTAACTGGAAGATTCAAAGGAGTCGAAGACAACAACGTATGTACTCTTTCAGGTTCACCTAACCTCATAAAATTATCATCTATAAAAACACAGATCAAATTCGATCCAATTGCTTTATAGGTTATTACAGCAGAGACTGTACTATCTACTCCACCTGAAACAGCTATTATTGCTTTGTTATTACCTAAAACATCTTTTACAGCTTTAATTTGTTTTTCTACGAATTGTTTTGCATCAAAGCTTGACATATCTTCATATGAGTAAACAAGCAATATTAAAGTTATAAGAAAAACCGTTTATAGTACTACATCACCCAAAAGCTAATCAATCAATAAAGCATTTCGATGCAACAAAGAGAACGCGGAGCGTAACTTCAGTGGATCCTGGTCTAATTATTGTTGGCGGTGGAATGGCAGGTTTAAGTTTAGCTTTAAAAATTAAAGAGTTAGGTCAGGTACTTGTATTATCAAAAGGGTCTCTTTCAGAATCTAATAGTAGTTTAGCTCAAGGAGGCATCGCTTCAGTATTAAATCCTAATGACAGCTTTGAAGACCATGTTTTAGATACTTTAACAGTTGGTCAAGGGTTAAGTAATCGTAAAATTGTCGAAATGGTGGTTAAAGAAGGACCCAATGAGATTAAACGTTTAATTGATTTAGGTGTTGATTTTGATAGAAATGATGGAGGCCTTGATCTTACGAGAGAAGGGGGACATAATAATAGAAGAGTTGCTCATGTTAAAGATCAAACGGGTAGAGCAGTACAAAATATTTTAATAGAGAGAATCAAAAATTCTCCAAAAATTAAAACATTAGAATACATTAACGTATTGGATCTACTAATTAAAAGCGGTCGTTGTGTAGGAGTAAAAATTTTAGATAAAAACCAAATCATCGAATATTATGCACCTTACACAATCTTAGCTACGGGAGGGATTGGACAATTATATGCTAAAACTTCGAACTCATTAATTGCTACGGGTGATGGTGTTGCAATAGCTTGGAGAGCAGGAGCAGAGATACAAGACATTGAATTCATTCAATTCCATCCGACAGTACTTGATAGAGATGAAAGCCCATATTTTCTTGTTTCAGAATCAGTGAGAGGCGAAGGAGGTATTTTAAAAAATCATATGAGACAATCTTTCATGCATCGTTATCACCCCTTAGGAGATTTAGCTCCTCGAGATACGGTTACTAGAGCAATAGTTCAAGAACAAGAATTCGGTCAGGTTTATCTTGATATTAGACATAAATCAAGAGAATACCTTAAAGAAAGATTTCCTGCAATTTATTATGAATGTGAACAAAATTATATTAGTATGGAAAGAAATCTCATCCCTATTTCTCCTGCGGCACATTATATGTGTGGCGGAATTAAGGTTAATCAATTTGGAGAAACTAATATACCTGGTCTTTTTGCGATAGGTGAATGCTCATGTACTGGAGTACATGGTGCTAATAGGTTAGCTAGCAACAGTACTTTAGAATGTTTAACTTTTAGTACTTTTGCGTATAGAAAAATAAAGGAACAAGGATTAAATGAAGAAATCGAAAAACACGAATTATTTAAAGTTGAAATAAATGATTTAACTGATACAAATTCAATTAAAAAAGAATTACAAGAACTAATGTGGTATAAAGCAGGTATAATTCGAAGTGAAGAAAAACTATTTTCTGGTCATAATATTCTTGAAAATATCGGAAATAGGGTAAAAGAACTTTCAAATTGGTCAAGTAGATTATTAGAACTTCAAAATATGGTTGAAGTAGCTCGTTTACTCTTTAACGCTGCATATACTAGAAAAGAAAGTAGAGGAACCCATTTTATGGAAGATTACCCACAGAGAAACGATGAAGAATGGTTAAAACACATCACAATAAAAAATGAAGAAATAAAATTCGAGAGACATATTTGGTTATAAAAAATAGAAGATTATTTTATAAACTGCCTCATATTACCAGGAGTTGCATGAGGTACAGGTAAATCGATCATTGTTTTTAAACCAGGTTTTGAATTTATAACATGTGGAATCATATTAGCAGTCATTGCTATAGTTGCATAATCTCCGTGTGTACAAGGACTAATTTTTTGATTTATAGGTGGAACTCCTTTAATGGTAACTGCATCGAATTCTTCAGGGGCTCCAATATATGCTTTGAAATCCATCGTGATTACTTTTTTTCCATTCATAATTCCATAAGCATATTGAACCGAACCTGCATTGTATCCTTTAGGTACTTTAATTGCTTCGCTGGCAACATCTTTTTTCAGAACCATGGGTTGAGGTGAATCAACTTCAATTTTATCTAATTTCCATCCTAAGCTAACAGCAATCATCTGCATACTCTGCTCTAGACCTACGTGTCCAGTAATTTCGTGATTAGCAATTTTCTTTTTAAATTCTTCAACAGTTAAACCTGCACCAATTTTTGTTTGGAATGGTATTCGACGGGTCGCAGCATCCATTTGTCGAGCAATATATATTTCCTCAACTTTTTGACAAACTGCAGTGAGTGTGATTGGTAATGTGTCCATTACAAAACCAGGATTTACTCCGGTTCCAAGTATTGCTACTTTATTTTTTTTAGCAATTTTATCGATTTTTTTCGCATATTCAGAACCCTCTTCTGTTGCATAAGGGTAACTCAGTTCCTCACAAGTGGATACTATTGGTACTCCATGACTCA
>JAFGHP010000077.1 GCA_016930055.1 Candidatus Bathyarchaeota archaeon
AACCATGATTCTAGGAGCTGCTATTTTATTTTCTTCACTTAGTCTTTTATGCTCTAGTAACTTTTCATCTGTACCGAAACCGCATGTTCTGATTGTAGTTATACCGTGTGCTAAACATAGTTTATAGGCATATTCTGCTCCTCTTGGACCACATTTGTCGTCATCGATGTTTATGTGAATATGCATATCAACAAGGCCAGGAATGACATATTTTCCTTTGGCTTCTATTACTTTATCTGCTTCTGGTCGTTTTGTTTTATATCTAGTTAGGCTTATTGTATCAACATTTACAATGTCTTTGATCTTATTTTCTTCAATAAGAATATCACAGGGACCGTAAGGAGGTGTTCCCTTGCCGTTAATTACCATTACATCCCTTATTACGCAACTTCTATGTCTTACACCAAGTGACATAAAATAAAAAAAGACCTTCGGATTGAAATAATTAACCTTAAAAAAATCTATAAAGTCATTTGTAAAAAGGAGTTTGAATATTATGCTTAAAGGAAAAATGGTAAATATAAGACCTTTAGAATCCTGTGATCTAGACTGGTTTACAGATTGGAATAACAACCCAGATTATACAGGGCCTTTTGAACCACTAGAGATTAACAGTAGAGACAATATAGAAAAATGGCATAATTCAGAGAAAAAGGATCAGTGGTGGGTTATTATGGATAAACAAGACAATCCAGTAGGTCAACTTGTAAGTGGGCCTCAGGGAGATTACTATTGGCTCGGATATATTGTACATCCAGACCATAGAAACAAAGGTTACGCCACAGATGCGGTTAAAATTCTAGTTGATTATCTTTTTCGTTCAAAGAATATTATAAGAATTCAAGCTGGATGTAATCCTAAAAATTTGGCTTCTATTCAGGTCCTAGAGAAGGTTGGATTTACTAAAGAAGGATTGAAGAGAAAAGCAATATACATACAAGGTAAGTATTTAGACAGCTT
The DNA here is from genome assembly GCA_016930055.1 of Candidatus Bathyarchaeota archaeon. GTDB lineage: Archaea > Thermoproteota > Bathyarchaeia > TCS64 > TCS64 > UBA8941. The sequence continues at coordinate 961 of JAFGHP010000077.1, forward strand.
TTTATACAGTATATTACGAGACGATTGGAAGAAATAATAAATCATTTTTAAAATTAGAAGGAAAAAACATGATTATTAACCCATAAAAAAGAAAAATAGAATATGTGTATGGATTAATTGTGGTTGCCCATTGACTATAGATCTAGAGTTATTTAAAAAGATGGCAGCCCAAGGAGATATAGAAGGAATAATCAAAACTGCAAAATGGGTAGCTGATAATGAGGAAAAAAACGAATTACTTGCTAATTATCTTCGAGATATAATAGAAAAAAATATCAAAATAGACTCATCACAACTCGAAAATATTTACGAGATAATAAAAAAGACTAGTAAAACAGATGATAATAATCAATTAGTAAAAGATAAGCTAAAAAAAATTACATCTTCTGAAACAAATAAAATCAATAAACAAAATAACTTATTCCCTAACACGGTTGAAAGCCACCTTAGCTATGCTAAATACTATACTTCTATTAATAAGCCTGAGTTTGCTGAAGAACATTATTTAAAGGCTATAGAACTTAGTGAGGGCTCATTAGAGCCTTATATAGAGTATACTCAGTACCTAGAGGAAACCGATCGAATAGAGGATGCCATAATCCAGTATCATGAGGCACTAAAAAATAATTCATCTAACTCGATAATACACAATAATCTTGGTATGTTATATTACCAAGAAGGACAACTCGAGGAAGCAACAAAACATTTAAAAAAATCACTTGAACTTGAATATGATTCTACAACAGTGAATAACCTTGCTAACGTTCTTGCAGACATGGGAAAATCTGAGCAAGCAGAAAAACTGTTTAAAGAAAGCCTCGATGTAAACAATCATGATTCTAATATCTTAAATAATTACGCAATGCTTCTCTGGAGTTTGGGTCGTGTTAATGAGGCATCTGAGCTTTTTCGTCGAGCACTTGATATTAAACCAACTGATTTGACTATTAGGGGCAATTATTTCAAGTTTTTAACCGAGCAAAACAGATCTGATGAAGCAGAAATACACCTTGAGTATCTATCTGTAATGGAACCATCTAACTCTGAGCTTTACCAAAAGAGAGGAGAAATGCTGTTCAAGATGAATGAACTAGAAAAAGCTGAGAGAATGTTCAGAGATGCTTTACATATAGACCCAAAGAACTCCAACATACATCTAAATTATGCTAATTTGCTTACAAAAAAAGGTAGTTCAATAACAGCTGAGTTTCATTATTTAAAAGCATTAGAGATTAAGCCAGATAATATAGATGCAATACACTCATATGGAAATTTTCTGTCACAAAAACAACGTTATGATGAAGCCGAAGAAAGATATTTAGAAGCAATAAATTTAGATCCTAGGAGAGTTGATAATATACTTCAGTATTCCAATCTTTTAGCAGATATGAATAGAATTGATGAGGCAGAGGAGCAGTTAAAATTAGGGCTTAAGAAAAATCCTAGAAATGGTGAAGCTCATTTGTATTATGCTCAATTCCTTTTTAAACAAAAAAGAAATAATAAAGCTGACCAGCATTTTAAAAAATCTTTAAAATATAATCCTACAAATCCTAAGGCTCATTTTATTTATGGTGTTTATTTAAGTACTCGTGGTTTTAAAGAAGACGCTAAAATACACTTTGATAAGGCTGTTGAGATTGATCCTCAGTATAATTCATTGGTAAAATCAGCCATGGAGCTATAATACCACGTATACGTGAATATGTGTGTAATATATTTCACCTACACAATCCTATAAACTAATCTTATAGATTAATCCATAAACGGGTGAATTATATTTGACAGTTGAATTAGATGTGGCGACTCAAGTTGCGCCTGGAAAAAGTATTGAGGATATAGCGAAAGAAGCCACTCCTAAAATAGTGATTCTTGGTGTGGGAGGCGGGGGAAGTAACATGGTTACTTGGATGGACAAGAAAGTTGTCAATGCCCGCACAGTAGCATTAAATAGTGATGCACAGCACCTCTCAACAAGTAAAGTGAATAGCAGGGTTCTTCTAGGTTATGAAGTGTGTGGAGGTCTTGGGTGTGGTGGATTTCCTGAACAGGGAGCTAAAGCTGCTGAGGAGTCGGCTCACGAAATTGAGGAATCTATAGGAGATGCTAGTTTAGTATTTGTTGCAACCGCCTTGGGTGGTGGTACTGGTACAGGTGCTACCCCCATTGTAGCAAAAATAGCTAGAGAGTTGGGTGCACTGACCATTGGTGTGGTTACTATTCCATTCAATCTCGAAGGAACCAGAGTTACAAGAGCTAAGCAGGGTTTAGCCTCTCTCGTAGATGTCTGCGATAGTGTAGTTATCATTGACAACAATGAGATACGAAAACTCGCAGGTAAGCTACCTATTAGAGAAGCATTTGCTGTAGCGAACTCAAGAGTTACAGACTTCATTAACAATATAACAGAGGCTTTAAGCATGCCTGGTATTATGAACCTTGACTTCGCTGATATCAAGGCAATTATGATGGGAGGAGGTATCTGCGCAATAGGATTCGGAGAGGGAACAGGAGGCACTAAAGTTGAGGACGCAGTCAACAGAGCCCTAGATAATCAGTTACTAGACATTGAGGATATTTCAGTAGCACGAGGAGCATTGGTTCACGTAGAAGGTGGAGAAGACATGACTCTGGAAGAAGTAAACAGAGCAGGCGAGTTAGTCTTAGAGAGCGTTAACAAAGATGCTCGTGTAGTTTGGGGAAGTAAAATAAACTCTACTTTAGATAATAGAATTAGGGCTACTGTAGTACTTGCTGGAGTAGAAAGCCCTTTCCTAATGAGTGAGAAAAAATCGGTTACCGTAACAACTCCTGCAAAATCGAAAAAAGTCTCGGTTAAAAAGAAAGCCTAATCAACTTTTTACATTAAATTTCTAATTGGAAATATTAATCTAAAGGTAGTTCCATCTTCATCTGTTGATTTAATATTAATTGATCCTCCAACTGATTCAGCAGCATTCTTACAAAAGGCTAATCCTAGCCCACTATGTCCTTCTTTCGTAGTGTTAAATAGACTGAAGATCGTGTTTAGTTGACTTTCTGGAATTCCAGACCCTGTATCTTCAACATCTATGTATGCAACATCCTCTTTAGCTGTCAACTTTACAGAAAGTGATCCACCATCTGGCATAGCTTCAACTGCGTTCATCAATAAATTATTCATAATTCTTCTGAATTTTTCTTCCTCTATCTCAATTATAATTAGATTTTCGTCATATTGAGTGTTTAATCTAATATTTCTGGGAAAGTGGAAGGTTTCAATTAGGTTTCTTATAGATCTATTTGCCTCGATGATACCCTCAATAATAGTGGATTTAGCCAATATCTCTCTTATTATATTTGATATATTTTGAGCTTCATCTGCGTTTTCATTAATTTTTTCAATTAATCGTGGAAGCATCTCTGGCTTTATCCGAAGTATACCAGTGGCGTTTAGAATACTTAGTATATTTC
>JAFGHP010000013.1 GCA_016930055.1 Candidatus Bathyarchaeota archaeon
CTAACATTGATGAACAAGGCCTAGGCTGGAAGAGTAGCTTTGGCACAGGTAAAGGAGATGACACGATTACTAGCGGTCTTGAAGGCCCATGGAAACGGAACCCAACCAAATTTGATATGGGTTATTTCGATACACTCTTCGATAACGAGTGGGGACTTGCAAAAAGCCCAGCAGGCGCATGGCAATGGAAACCTAAAAATGTAGAAAAAAATTTAATGCCCGCTGCACATGACTCATCGAAACGAGTTACTCCCACAATGAGTACAGCGGATATGTCTCTACGAATGGACCCAATCTATGAGCCAATTGCTCGGCAATTCCACAAGAACCCTGAAAAATTCGCAGACGCATTTGCTAGAGCATGGTTTAAACTTACACATCGCGATATGGGTCCAAGGACTCGTTATCTAGGTCCAGAGGTTCCAGCAGAGGAATTAATTTGGCAAGATCCAATACCTATAGTTAATCATTTGTTAATAGATGAAGAGGAAATAGCAGAACTTAAACATAAAATCTTGGATTCAGGTTTATCAATCGCAGAGCTGGTTTCAACTGCTTGGGCATCTGCATCCACATTCAGAGGATCCGACAGACGAGGAGGAGCTAATGGAGCTCGTATACGTCTTGCACCACAAAGAGATTGGGAAGTCAACGAGCCAGCTAAACTAAAGAAGATACTTCAAACCCTTGAGGACATACAAAAAGATTTTAACAGTGCTCAATTAAACGGAAAGAAGGTTTCATTAGCCGACTTGATTGTTCTAGCTGGATGTGCAGGTATCGAGCAAGCAGCAAAAAATGCTGGTCACAACGTAAATGTTCCATTCACGCCTGGACGCATGGATGCTTCACAGGAACAGACCGATGTACAATCATTTGCTGTACTAGAACCAGTCGCAGATGGTTTCCGTAACTACCAGAAAACTAAATATGCTGTATCAACTGAGGAATTATTAGTTGATCGTGCGCAACTTTTGACGTTAACAGCGCCTGAGATGACTGTTCTCTTAGGGGGTATGAGGGTCCTAAATGCAAACTACGGAAATTCACAGCACGGAGTCTTCACTAAGAAACCAGGAGCACTTACCAATGATTTCTTCGTAAATTTACTTGACATGAACACAGTTTGGAAAGCAACCTCGGAAGACTCGGAGATTTTCGAGGGTCATGATCGTGTAACAGGTGAACTTAAATGGACTGGCACGCGTGTTGACTTGATATTTGGTTCAAACTCGCAACTACGTGCAATAGCGGAAGTCTACGGATGCGAAGATGCACAGGATAAGTTCCTGCACGACTTCATAGCTACGTGGACCAAAGTAATGAACCTTGACCGCTTTGAACTCTTTTGAAAAAAGAAGCCCCTTCTAAAATTTTTTGTGATTTTTTTTTAGCTTATAACCTTTTACTAGGATGCATTAGTCCACTTCGATAAAATGGTTTTATCTTGAGGGAACAAAAAATTTAACGGAGTTTAAACGCACTTTATAGCCAAACATTTACAAAATAAGAAATGAAAGATCAATAACTTAATTTTAGCTTCTAAATGATAGTATGGATATTAATACTATAAAAATGTGAACTCTTGGTACTCGTTTTGACATGGATTTCCATATAATATTTTAATTGTCTTTCTTTTTGGATAGAAGATCATTGAGCGCAGAGTACTCAAATATCTATCATGTTGACAAATAGTTAGATTTGAGGGACTATTACTTTTACCATGATCTCTTAGGATTGCAGCTACATCATTTCCATTCAGCTTATCTTTGCTACTCATTAATTCTTGTGCCCGATTGTATCTTTGTTCACTGGATTCGTGGATTCTTTTCCCATGGTATCCTGGTGGAAAATCGCTTATGAAAACCGCGTTATGTGGAATTTCATGTTTCTGCATCTCTGAAGTGTGGTAGTGGTTAGTGTTGATGTCTTTATTTTCTATTGGCTCCCGTATTGAGAAATAGTTATTTGAAATCTCCACTGTTCTAATGTTATCTTCTGAATCAGCGATCATTAATAGATAATTGCCACTTCGTTTCGCTTGAATGATGAAATTGACAGCTTCATCGGTGGTTCTACAGGTTTCCAGCATTTCTTGCAATGCCAATGAGTTTGGTGCAAAATATTTTGGTTTATCAGTTGTATAAGCCAAGTTTTGTGTAACCGTTAATCCATACTCGTTCATCCCGTCAAGCATACCAGCAAGAGGCGCCATGGTGCAGCCAAGAGTCTGAAATGCTCCTTTTGGTTTTACGTTGCAAGTTAATTGTAACGGCAAAAAATGTTTTGGATAGTCAAAGTTTTTTCCAATTATTGTTTCATTTTCTTCTGTCAGTTGTTTTTTGAAGCCTATGCTCGTACACGTTGGTATATGAAATTTACTTATTGTAATGAGGAGCTCCATTGATTGTGCGAAAAAGATCCATGAGAGATCTACTCCTGCTCCATCTGCTATTCCTAGTAAACGTTCTGCTTGTTTTGGGTAGTACTGGAATATGTCATTCTTTAATGTTTTAGTAGCCTGATTCCTAGCTAACTGCATAAATATGGAGGTTGGCATAAGGCGAGGTTTCATAAGATTTATCTCGGGAAAGTTTAAGATATGTTCCATAATTTGGTGTAGTAAGTCTTTAACAGCATTTCCTTGTTGCACGCCAATCTCATAATGAGTCCCTGAAAATCTCTCCAATTTAATATTTGACAAAGAAATGTGCGTCCTACCTATACCCTATAATAGAGAACAGAAAATGCATATAAAAGAGAATCACCCATTACTTGAAAAAACCCAATTAGAATTATTGGTGTATGAATGAGTAGCGATTAAAGATACACTTAATCCAAGAATATTATATACTAATTAATTTTTGTGTTTAATCCATTTCTCCACCATAAAAGCACTGAATATATACTGGCTATAATAGTAATTGAAGTGACTAAAATGCTGGCTTGACCAAGCCAGAATGGATTAACTGTTGTAATTGGGTAGAATAAGTACATGGAATACTCATGCGTCCACATATCAAGAAATAGGTGCGACACTCCTCCCACTAGACAATTTACATAGATTTGTTTGAAGGTAAGATCGATGCTCTCTTGATTAAATTTAAAGTATTCATAAATTTTTTTCATTTTTTTATTCGTTTTCTTGAATAATGTGTAGATGGTTATACTAAGAATGAGGGGATAAAACGTGAAAATCATTATATAACTATGCATGATTCCATGTGTCATAGGTTTTCCTAAAAGCACCATTACAACCATCTCTAAATCAACAAAGGTTGAAGAAACTAGAAGTGATAAAGCATCAAACTTGTCTGGACTCTTCAAATGGAGGGGCAATACCGCTAAGAAATGAAGAGGATTTGCAGGCATATTTTTTTCTCCTTAATCTAAAGGATCAACTACTATCTTTTCATAAAGCCAAGTAGAAATTATTGAACCAACTATGGCTCCCATAATCACGTCTTTTATTGAATCTATAGGGAAATTGTAGTAGGATGCTGAAGGATTAATATACACATCAATTGTTTCACCTATCTCCCAGATCAAGGCGACCATCGTTAGTATTCCGAAGACAATAAACCATCCATTATCCCTATTCCAACCAAAATATCGTTCAAGGGCAAAAGGAGCGATTAAAGCACCCAGTAAGGTAGGAGAAAGTATGTGAGTCCAGGTATCAACATAACCAGGAGCATTTAGCTGAGGGTTCCAGTACCAATCATAATATTGTGCACAGTTCTGTATTGAAATCACCCCTAAACCAAGAATCGCTAAAATAATCAGGTAATTCTTATTCACTATAGTAATAGTTTTCCCTGCTTTAACCGAATAATTATGTAAGAAAAAATGCAATATTATCAAAAGGTAAGTTGGAAGAAAAACCCATGCGATTTTTGCTCCCGGACCAGTATTCAAAGTCAAAAAAGCATCAGTAGGACGTGTAAAAATAAAATTAAAGTAGATGAGGAAATAATTCGGTGTTTGTTCCCAACTCGATTTAGGAAATGTAATATACCAAATAACTAATAAAACAGAAATAGACCCAATTAATAAGAATGGGGGGACCCATTTTTGTTTAAGAAGTTTTGAAGCCATTTTTCCCTTATACCCCAAATACAGATTTTTCTTCCTTTATGATGTATTTAAATTAAATTATGTATCAAGATTTTCACTTGCGGTATAATATAAAATTGAGAAGTAATCTGTATCTATTTAGAAATGTATAGAAATTAATACTTGTTGCTTACACATGAAATCTGGGAGCATCTAGGGTAATGAATTCGTTGACACTATCCAAATAGAACGAATATTTTGAGCTAATTGGATTGAAAAAATGTTCAAGTTGTTACTTTATAAATTAATTACTGGATAAAGATTAAAAAATAATAAATTCACAATTGATTATATTCCTCAAAAATAAAAAATATATTGAAAATAATATTCCATTTCTAAAGATTCCTTTTATTAAGATCGTACTAAATTTAATTGTATGTGAAAGGTGGAGACAGATGATCGAATTACCTGAAGCAGTTGTATTGTCTAAACAGGTTAACGAAACAATTAAAGGTAAAAAAATTATTAAGGTGATTGCTGCGCAGTCATCTCATAAATTTGCTTGGTATTATGGTGATCCAAAAAATTACAACGATCTACTTGTTGGGAAGGTTATTGGTACTGCTGTGAACTCTGGTGGGCTTGTTGAAATACAAGTTGATGGAGTAATCCTTCTTTTAGGTGACGGAGTAAACATGAGATACTTTGTTTCTGATAGTGTTCTGCCTTCGAAACACCAATTATGGATCAGTTTTGAAGATGGTTCTTCTCTGGTAAACTCTATACAGATGTATGGTGGTATGTGGGCTTTCCCAGAAGGTAGTTTCGACAATAAATATTATCGTATATCAAAAGAGAAACCCTCTCCCTTTACAAATGAATTTGATGAATCTTATTTTAACACTTTATTCAATGAAGAAACGAAGAAATATTCCTTAAAAGCGTTTTTAGCAACTGAGCAGCGTATCCCAGGTTTAGGTAATGGGGTTCTACAAGACATATTATTCAATGCGAGAATGCATCCTAAAAAGAAGGTGAATATACTTTCTATAAAAGATAGAATAGAATTATTCAACTCAATAAAATCAACTTTAAAACATATGGCTGATGAAGGAGGAAGAGATACGGAAACCAACTTATATGGAAATAATGGAGGTTATAAAACAATTCTTAGCAGAAACACTGTTGGTAAACCATGCCCAATATGCAGTACAATCATAAAAAAAGAAGCATACATGGGAGGAAGCATATATTTCTGTCCTAAATGCCAGAAAAATTAGTATAACTCAACAATTAAATATCCAAAAATCATCATTTTTATCAATTAAAAAAAATTGCATATTAGAATAAAAAGAGTTATTTAACCATACTTTGATTGAAACATTAAAAATTAATATAAAATATTTTAAGATTCAAATATAAGGAAGTAGAATAAAGTTTTTTTAATAAGCAATAATAAATTGCATTAAAATATGGTGTGAAATTAGTGATGCCAGAGATCATTGTAACATCATTGAACCTAGTTTTAGTATTAACTCTAGTTTTCGTGATCTTTCATTTCGTGTTTATACCAGAACGATGGGTCTGGCATGGATTCAGAGGAGAGCTAATTCTTATGATAAAACGTTTAAAAAAAACATATCAAAAGTACATAAAAAAAGTAAATTATCAAACACCAGTACCTAATTAATATTATTTGCGTAATTCAGGGTTTTTTATTCTAGTTTTTTAGTTGGTTTTGATTGGTTGTTCTACGAGTTTCTGATTTTTAAGGTTATTATTTTTGAAGAAGTAATAGAATGTTGTTCCATATATTGGGTACAGTAATGCAGCTAACAACGCTGGTGCGTTGATTGAAATGTTTTCCATCAGGTATGCTCCTATTTTGGGTGTAAAAGTATTAGTTCCAACTGAAGCCATTGTCGATATACTATTAGCAGTTGCTTTCTCTTCTGGATGAACAAGCCTATAAAATAATGACGGTAAGAGAGGATTACAAACAGAAGCGATGCTTAATCTTGCGATATATATTACTGATAGCCAGATGAAACTTGGTGCAACCGTAAATAATGCAAAGAAAGGAGCAGCAGAAATTAAAGCTAAAGAAATCGTTTTAACAGAACCGTACTTCTCAGCAATTTTTGGTGCAATTAAATTTGATCCTGCTTGAACAAAATACGAAATAAATTGTATTGAACCTAACCCGTCGGATTCTACTCCAAACTTATTATTTACAAAGTAAGGGAAAAAACTTATGAATGGATTAAAGGCAATCCCCTGAATTATCTGAATTATTGAGTATTTAATTACAACATCTTTGGATTGTAGATTAAAGGAGAAGCCATTTCCATGTTTCTCGTCTTTAACATATTTAAAGATCAGCAGATAGAATGGGATCTGTGTGATAAACATGATTATAGCGAGTAGAAGCATAAACCAATAAGAGGATCTTAGACTAAAACCATAGTTTGCCACAAGATAGGGTGGAATTAATCCCATTAAGCTGCCTATAGACATAGAAACAATATTAATGAATCCCCTTAAACCAAAGGCTTTGTCTAGTTCTTCTTTTTCGAATAGGGATGAGAAAAAGGGTCCAATGACAGCATTAGAAGTAGCGTTACCTATTCCATTAAGGAACCATGCTAAACTTATCAGCTCTATGCTTGAACTGGAAAGGATTATTCCCATCTGGATGATTAATGGGATCCAACCAGCAATAATGATTTTACCATTACCATATTTATCAGCTAATATCCCTGAGGGGATCATGAAAAGGAACATGGATAATGAACTCATCATAAAAATTGTTCCTAAATCAGATGCAGTAAAACCAATCTGAAGCAAATATAATTGCAAGATAACATTAAAAATTCCATTTCCCAAGCCATTCATGATATTAGATATATAAAATAACTTTGCAGGTTTAGATAACTTTTCAGGCATAATTGAATCTAACTGCAAGATTGATCAACATTCGAAAATTCTTTATAAAGAGTATTTATACTAAACTCACTTCAAAGGATTACAAGTTGTTAGTTACCTTCTCAGAATATTAATTAGAGGATTAAATTACTCCTTTTCTTTAGCTCTTTCAGCTTTTTCTTGTTCACGTTTCTCTATAGTTTCTAGTTTTTCTTCTTTAGAAGGTTCATCTACGCCCCACCAGAAGAGACCAGCTGCAACTAATCCTACGACACCTGATATAACGAAAGGCATTTCAGGCGAAAAAGCTTCCCAGAGCCACCCACCTACAATTGCTGAGGGCGTACCCACTAGAGCAGTTAAAGTGCTCTGTGTACCAATATAGGTTGCACGTTTCTCTGCTGGCAGTAAGTCAGCTATCAGAGCATTCCAAGCGGGTCCACCTGCTTGATATCCTCCACCTCCAAAGGCTTGAGCCGCTCCATTGATTAATCTTCCAGCAGCGTACAACTCAAAAGTTGTTGCATAAGCAATTATCCATTGAGTTATTGGATTTGTGACTCTACTTATCATAATGTTGTTTTTTCTCCCATATTTATCACTCAACAATCCACTGGGAATTGATAATCCAACCATTATTAATCCTACAATCGTCTGTACGAGACCAAGTTGAGTATTAGAAATTTTTATCACGTCTAAAGCATACAAGTTACTGAAATCGAAAACCAATCTTTGACTGAAACTAGCAATCATAGCAACTGCAATCATTATCTTTAGTGGTCTGGATTGTTCGGTAACTAGCTTGATATTAAATTTACTTCTAATACTTTCTCTATTTCTTGTTTCAACGGTCTCTTCAGTATATTTGTAACGGACTATTGAGATAATTATGCTTATCAAGATTTGAGCTATTAAGAATATTTGGAGCCCATAGACATACCCCCAAGCATCCATACATATCCCACCAACAATTGGACTAACTATGTTCGGTATGTTCGTGATTGCATTATAAACTCCATAACCTGTTCCGCGTCTTCTAGCAGGCATCGAATCTGCTACAATTGCTGTAAAAGCAGGCATGTAAATACTTGTCATACCATTAAATATGGAAGCAAGAATAATCCACTCCCAACTAGGAGCAAACAAATAAATTAAAGGGGAAAGGGTACGTAAAAGAGTGCCCCACACAATAATTTTTTTGCGACCATACTTATCCGCAAGTAAACCGCCAGGCAGAGAAAAAAGCATGTTTTCAGCTGTAGATATACCTGATACAAGCCCAATAGCAACAGTACTAGCTCCTAAATTATCTTTCATATATTTAGGCCAAAAAGGATTCCAAGCTCTTTGAATCAAACTATAAGACATCGTGGTAAAAGCAATTGACATAACATTCCTGTTGCTAAAAACTTCTTTCGCCATCTGCAAATATTCTTTTATTGCCACTAAGGTTCCTCTGGAATTATCTTTCTATGAGTAACCTTCTTTTATATAAAATATCCTATGTAATAGTATCTTAATATACTGAAATTTTTGCTACACCCTTTATCTTTAAAAACTCAGGAATCAATAAACCAGGAATCTTTTTTTCAATAATTAAAGTTAGTTTTGGCTCAGGGGAAAGTTCAGGATCATCTGCTATAGCTTGACGAACACTAAGCCCATTATTAGCTAAAACTAAAGCGGCTCCAGAAAGAATTCCAGGCATCTTCGCATCTACTGGAGTTATTTCAAGAACACCTAAACCTAAGGATTTTGCAATGTCTTTAAGCGAATATCCAGCAGACTTTATCCCCTTGAATATTTCCTTAAGTTCTTGGGAAGATTCGATTGCATTCAAAGTTTCTTTTACAGTTCTCCTATCTACTTCCGCGACTCTAGCAACACGGGTTGGTTGAACCTCTATTTGGTTTAAATATATTTTGTTGCTTCTTATACTCAACCCATTTTCAATTAGAACACGAGCCACCTTCAATTTCTCTGGTTGATTTTGGAAGTATTCTTTAATGTTGTTCCACATTTATGTATCAATGTATGTTTTTGTACAGTAAAGTATAAATATGTTCTGTGGTGTTATTGTTCTTTAATGTACATAAGTGTACATAATTGAACATAAGTGAAACAAAATGAGAGAAAATGTTTGCGCAACCTACCTAGAAGCTGATGAGATTCCAACATCCTGGTATAATATTCAAGCTGATCTTCCAGTACAGCTTCCACCACCTTTAGATCCTACAACTTTAAAACCCGTTGACCCTACACTACTTCAAAGAATTTTTAGTAAAGAATTAGTAGCACAAGAAATGTCTACTGAACGCTTTATCAAAATACCAGACGAAGTAATTGATGCTTATCTAGCATTACCACGCCCAACACCACTTTATCGTGCCCGTAGACTTGAAAAGTTCCTTAAAACACCAGCAGAAATATATTTGAAATGTGAAAACTACAGCCCAACAGGTAGCCATAAAACCAATACAGCTCTTGCTCAAGCTTATTATAATAAGAAGCAAGGGATAGAGAGACTAGCAACGGAGACTGGAGCTGGGCAGTGGGGCACAGCTTTAGCTATGTCATCTAATTTCTTCGATCTCAAATGCCAAATTTACATGGTTAGTGCCAGTTATTATCAGAAACCAGGAAGAAAAATAATTGCACAGCTTTATGGAGCAGAAATGTTCCCTTCACCAAGTAATCAAACTGAATTTGGGAAAAAGCTACTTAAAGAAAATCCAAATAATCCTGGAACCCTCGGTATAGCTATAACAGAGGCGATAGAAGACACTCTTGCTCACGAAAATACAAGATATTCTCTCGGATCAGTGCTTAATCATGTTCTCATGCATCAAACAATTATTGGTCTAGAAGCAAAAAAACAGTTTGAAAAAATCGATGTACAACCCGACATAGTATGTGGATGTATTGGGGGAGGATCAAATTATGCAGGCTTTTGCTTCCCATTCATGACTGATAAACTCAAAGGAAAAACCTCAACTGAATTTGTAGCATGCGAATCAAAAGCAGTACCCCATACAACACGTGGAACCTACACATATGACTATGGTGACACAGGAAAAATGACACCTCTATTAAAAATGCTCACCATAGGACATGATTACAAATGTCCACCTGTACATGCAGGAGGTTTAAGATACCATGGAATGGCACCATTGCTATCATATCTTCTTAATAATGGGTATGCAAAATCTGTAGCTTATAATCAAATCGAAGTCTTCAAAGCGGCAGAAATCTTAGCTAAAACAGAAGGTTTAATTACAGCCCCAGAAACAGCTCATAGCATAAAATTTGTGATAGATAAAGCATTAGAATGTAAAAAAACAAATAAAAAATGTGTAATAGCTATGAATTACAGTGGACACGGTCTACTTGATCTTTCAGCATATGAACAATATCTAAATAAGAAACTTATTGAATATGAACCAGAAAAAATCGTGGTTCCAGTATTTAAACCACAAACCTAAATAACATTTAAATTTAATTTAATAAATTTTAAAAATTCCCGTTTTATTTTTTATATGTTAAGATAATTTTTAGAAATATTTTTGATGTAAAGTATTTAAAGTATTTAAAGTATTTATTAATTTAAAAAAATCTTAAATACGAGTATTACGATTTTAATTAAAAATATTACGAGAGTCGGTTTAATGTACTTTAATACGAAAGAACTTGCAGGAATAACAATATGTGCATCTTTATGGGGTGTTGTTAATTCAATTTTTTCACCGATGTTCTTCAGCATGTTTGGTTTACCTCTGCTATGCGACTTGATTGGTTTCTCAGTTTTAGTATTAGCAACATTATGGATGAGAAAGTTTGGAGCTATAACAATGGTTGGTTTAGTAGCCACAGTTATTAACTTCACTTTTAATCCAGGAGGCATCCACTTTCTAGGATTTACAACTGCAAGTATTGCCTTTGATGTTTTAACTAACATTGTAGGTTATAATAGAATCTTTAGAAAATCAATAAATGTGGTTTTAAGCTTATTACCAATATCAATTTTATCTGCTGCTCTAGCAGGCTACATTATTGGTACCTTCTTTATGGTTACCCCAGCATTAATCAAGTGGGGGGGAGTATTAGGTTGGGCAGGATTACATGCAATAGGGGGAACTATAGGAGGATCAATAGGGGTTGCTTTGGTCTTAGCTCTAATGTCTAGAAGAGTCTATGTTACTAAAGAAGAGGTTCTTGTAGTGAGATCTAAATGAACAGCGACAAAAATGATTCTCGTAAAGATTTTTTTAATGATATGGCGGCTATCTGGGACGACAAGTACCTTAACCCTAAACTGCTATCTTTCTTGGAAGAATTTGTTCCACTGTTCGATATCAAGAGTGGAGAAAAAGTTCTTGATGTAGGAACAGGAACAGGTGTTTTGATTCCTTTCTTACTTAAGAATGTAGGTTCTTCAGGTCTAATTACAGCTGTCGATTATGCTGAAAACATGGTTGAAATATGTAGAAAAAAACATTCACATAACACAAACGTAACTATTTTGATTCAAGATGTTGAAAAAATGGATTTCAATCACGAGGCTTTCGATACAATCACATGTTTTGGATTATTTCCACATCTAAATAACATTAATGAAGCTCTACGGAATTTTTATTATGTTTTAAAACCAGAAGGAAAACTAATTATCGCACATGCACTCAGTAGCGAAGAAATAAAAGAACACCACATGAGATCAGAATCAGTGTACGGTGATGACTTACCCGAAGTATCAGAGATGATTAATCTTTTAAATAAAGCAGGTTTCAAAGAAGTAACAGTAAGAGATGAAACAGGATTATATCTCTGTAAATCAAAAAAGTTAAGCCAATAGGTAAAACCCTGATATTTAAATAAAATATGTGATTTAAGTTATCTATTTAGTACTCTATATACTATTTTGATAAAGTATATATTATATCAAAACTATATATACTCGTGAATACTATGAAAGGCATAAAAAACAATGACCAGTACATGGATAATAAAATTGAAGACGAATTTACAGCTTCAGAGCTACGAGAATTATTGTTTGATTCAAAGAAAACAAATGAACTCAAATCAATAGAAGAAATCATTGATAATTATGAGGAAGAAAGAATAAATCTTGACTACGCATTGACAGAGATACTTGCAGTCTATATTTTCAATTAAAATATTTTAATATATTAAACATAATAAATTAATTTTAAACATTTAATAAAAATAGAATCATTTATTTTATGTTTCATTCTCAATAAAATAGATTTAACGGTTTTATCTTTAAAAGCAGATTATTAATTATGAGAATCAAAGACTTCAAGTTAGAAAGGTTCTTTGCTGAACACGAGTTTTCTGTAAAATATGTTCTAGGAGCTTCTGACTGTGAGGGGATAATGCAGAGAGACCTTTTTTCAATGGCAGACAAGGACTCTCTTGCTCTTTGGAATAATTTGAAATTAGGATATACCGAATCTCAAGGTCACCCGGTTCTTAGAGAAGAAATTTCGGAATTATACCAAGGAATTGAAGCAAAAGATGTTATGGTACTTGCTCCTCAAGAAGGCATATTTGTCGTAATTAACAGTCTGCTAGATAAAAAGGACCATGTCATAGTAACTTTTCCAGCATATCAATCGCTTTACGAAGTTGCAGAGACAATTGGCTGTGAAGTAACTAAATGGATGCCAGATCCTTTTAATAACTGGGAACTAGACGTGGATTTCTTAAGAAGAAACATAAAGTCTAATACAAAACTATTAGTGATTAATTTTCCACACAACCCAACGGGTTATCTACCAACAAAAGAAAAGTTTTTAGAAATTATTGAAATCGCTAAAGAACATGTTTTATACGTTTTTTCAGACGAGATGTATAGGTTCTTAGAATATGAAAAAACTGATAGGCTCCCCTCAGCTTGCGAAATATATGATAAATCGGTTGTTTTATTTGGAATGTCTAAAACATTTTCTCTTCCAGGTTTAAGGATAGGTTGGTTAATAACTAAAGAAAAAGAACTTTTTAAAAAATTTAGTTCATTTAAAGATTATACAACAATATGCAGTAGTGCTCCCAGTGAAATATTATCAATAATGGCTTTAAGAACCAAAAACAGAATAATTGATATAAATCTGAAAATAATTAAAAATAATCTAAACCTCTTTGAAAGTTTTGTTTCAAAAAATAATGAATTATTATCATTTATAAAACCAAGAGCAGGTTCAATAGCTTTCCCCTCATTAAATAAAAAAGTAGATTCAAGCAATTTCTGTCTCAACTTAATAAAGGAAAAAAGCGTAATGCTTCTTCCATCGGAAGTATATGATTATAAGGGAAATAATTTCAGAATAGGTTTTGGAAGAACCAACTTCTCTGAGGCAATCAATAAACTTGAAGAATTTATTAACGAAAAGCAATTTTAAGAGTACGACATAATAGTATCGATAATATGACCGAGGAAATGGTACCACTAGTAGAAGCTGAAACCCAAGTCAAAGTCGTGACTATACGATTGGCTCTTCTTCATTTAGCTTACTCGAAAACTTTGATCGAAGAATATGGTTGGGATCGGGGAAAACAGCTGATTCTTGATTCGATTAAACGTTATGGGGAATATGTTGCAGATAGGACAAAGAAAGGCTATCAAAGTCTCCCAAAATATGGATTTAACGAACGTAGAGAAGGAAAACCACCTTTATGTGAATTAGGAAAAATCATGCTAGAAATGGGTGAACCTGAAATAGGATCATTATACTGCTTAATAGATCCAGCTAAAACAATGGCTGCAGATATTAACACTAAGCTAATCCATACAAAAAACATGATCCTTGGAGACGACGGTTGTGAATTTACTGAGGTTCCTACTACAATTGAAGATAGGGAAAATTTTGTAACTGGTAAAGATTGGTTAATGGTAGATCCTATTATAGCAAAAAAAATACGTGAAAAAATAGATTAACATAATTTTCAAAAAATTATATGTTTATTCATAAGTTTTGTTCATTTACTCTAAATTTAACAATTTTTTTTACTAATTCATATGGAATTGGCTTGTCTATTGGAAATTGAATAGCACCTTTTGAAGTCTTATAATTAGTTAATTCTTCTTTAAATTCGAGAATTGGTGAGGGTGTAGGATAAAATCCTATGTGGTTTTTGTTTGCAGCAAAGTATACTAATACATTTTTCATTTTAAAAGCTGGCATCTGATAGCTTATTGTTTCCAATGCGTCTGGTGCTGATTCTTTGATCACTTCCCTTAGGTTCTGTAAGATGTCTTGTATGTTCTTGGGAAATGTAGAGATGTAATCATCTATTGTACTGTAATGTTTTTTAGATAACATAATAATAGATTAAAAGAAATTTAATATAGACTTATCCAAAAATCGGATTAGAAATGATATTAAAAAGATAAAAATGTGAATATTACCAAAATGAATAATATTCGAAATTTCGACGACTAAAAAATAATGTTAAGTGTCTTTAAAATTAATCGCTTATTTGAGCTCGTTTAAGAGCATACCAAGCAATAAATGAGAATAAAAACACATAAACTATTGCTACAATAAAAGATCTTGATACTACATATGATAGGGTTTCAGTGTAAACTTCTAGAATCTTTATGCCTTCTCCTCCACCGATCTCAAATCTAATAAAGTTGACTATTGCTGATGGATTTAACGCTAGGGTAACCAAGTTTTCTGCAATCGAACCCGTTCCAGTTTTAATTTGAGGACCAGCTGTAGGTATGGGGCTTCCTTCAACCTTTAAATATCCTGTTTGCCCTCCACCAGGAAAATAGGTTAAAAACCATGTATCTCCTGTGAACAATGCATATATCCCAACAATCAGATTTAATCCAAGCCAGATACCAAACGAGCCTAATGCAGCCATTTGACTGCTTTTAGTAACTGACCCAATAGCGAAAACTATCGAAACCCAGACAAGAGTACTCAAAATGTTACCAATTAGTTGTAAAGAGATTAAATGCAGATTATTTTGTGGTCCATAAAGAAGAATATTTCCTAGAGTCAAATAAGTAAAGAGGAATATGTATGTCCCAATCATAATAAGGAGGGTTGAAGCCATTTTACTTAAAAAAACTAGTGTTCGACTTATTGGCTTTGTTAAAAGCGGAATTATGGTTCCGCTCTCGAATTCTCCTGAAATACTATTCATGCCAAGAATTATAGCTAAGAGGAAATACCACAATTCACCTGAGAACATACTTATGCTGGTTATTCTATCTGGGTCAGGTTCTATTGGTCGATTATACATATTACCAAGAACTACAGGTAATGCTAGTGAAAGAGTGGCTAAACCAAAAGCAAGAATCATTATACCTAGAACCTTCTTCTTACGTAGATGCCATAAAACTTCATATTTTAAAACTGCATAAAAACGTATTAAAAACCCATCTTTTTTCTCCACCTAAAATCACCTCTCAGGTTTTGTTACCAGTTTAAGGAAAACATCTTCAAGAGTCTCAATAGTTTGATTCATCTCAATAATGACTCCACCCATACTAGTTATCTTCTGAGAAACCAAACTTCTTACATCTTCTCTAGTGTTTAGGTTAACTCTTAATCTTTGACCATCAACCACAGTATCCTTCACATTAGGTATTGTCTTAACGGCTTCAACAATGTTATCGTTAAGATTAAGGACTTCAAGAATGATGCTAGGTTCGAGAGATAAACCATTCCGTAAATCACTTAGGCTCCCTGAAGCCTGAATGGAGCCCTTATTAATTATGGTAATATGGGTGCAGATCTGTTGAACTTCATTTAAAAGATGAGAAGAAAGAAAGATGGTTCTACCCTCTTTAGCAATTGACTTTAACAAGTTACGGATCTCAACCATCCCAACAGGATCTAGACCAATAGAAGGCTCGTCCAGAATAAGCAGTTCTGGGTCGTTAATCATAGCTTGAGCAATACCAAGCCTCTGCTGCATCCCTTTACTATACTCACCGATTTTATTTTGCTCCCTCCCTGAAAGCCCAACTAACTCAATTAAATGGGGAATATCCTTCTTAATTTCATCCTTAGGGACACCATACATTTGTCCATAAAGTTCCAGCAGCTCCTCACCAGTTAGATGCTTAGGGAATTTAGGCAATTCAGGCATATAACCAACATTTTGTCTGATCTCTGGACTACCGTCTAGAGCATTTTTTCCAAAAATTTTTGCTTTACCCTCGTCGGCTTTAAGAAGCCCTAAAAGAATCTTAATGGTAGTAGATTTTCCAGCACCGTTAGGACCTAGAAATCCATGGATTGAGCCGGGTTCTACCTTTAAAGTAGCATTTTTTACTGCTGTTATTGATCCAAACTTTTTTGTTAGGTTCTCAATCTCTATAGGTATTTCCATTAAATATCATCTCAATAGCATCAAGTCTAAAGTAGATGGATCATCTTTAAAATCAACTATTTTGTTTATGACTAAAATTTTGTTTAATTTCTCTAAATCGTTCTTCTGAAAGATAATATTTACCATTAATTTCAATAAATATCTCTGATTTACCAATCCTCTTAGACATTACATCTTTAAATCTCAATGGGAGTCCGAGTTCTTCAATAGTTAAAGCAGAAGATTCATTTAATGCTCCTTTAATACGAAATCTTTCAATAACCTTATACAAGACATTTAATCGTGCTTCACGTTTTTTATTCAATTAAACCACTAAACCATAATAAAAAAAGGGATAAATCACTTTTTCAAGTTAGGATACACTGCTTCTGCCACAACGCCCTCAACAGTAATCGATTTAACGACTCTAATTGTTCTAGTCTCTTTGCCAACTATGTCAATTTTAGCAAACTCAATAACTGCCTCTTCACCAACCCAATCCTTCAAGTCATTAACCTGTTTCTCCACGCCGTCCACCATAAACTTAGGCGAACATAGTAAGTACATGTTTTCATCGTTTTCCTTGACACCTAAGATTCCACACCTGTACCCAAGAAGCGTCCCCTCAACAGAGCCATCCACGCCATTCCTGAGAGTATAATAAGTAGCCCTCACCCAACGCCACCTGAACCACCAGTGCCTAGCATCCTCCAACTTTGGTTGCTGAATAGGATGATTGTTCTCAGCAGATACAGTCATAAAAACTCCACCAACTATTAGAGCTGCTAAAAGCAGAGCAATATACTTCGTTTTTCTCTCCAATTTTATCACCGACTCAAACTCTTTTTTCTATATAAAAACGATTTCTCACCCTTCATGCTTATCCACCATATACACCAAAGGTCTACTTATCACCAAGCAATTCCTCTTCTGTATTAATCAATAACCCGATCCTTTTCTCCCATTTCTTATAAAAATCATGTTGCCTCCAACTTATATAGACATTATATGAGCAAGCAATCATTATTCCTAAAGTCACTAAAGACTCTATGAAATCTCCTCTACGGAACCCGAAAGCAATCAAGCGAGGCACTAGTACAAGTACTACTAATCCACTTAGAATCATGTTGAATAAGCTTCCAGTTCTGAACCTATCCCATTCCTGGCTGATCTCGAAAAGGAACTCGTGTAATGTCCGTAAAGGCAGTTTACGTTCTTTATTTTCTTCAGTCATTCTAAACGATTGTCAGATTTTACACGTATAAACTGATTGCACCAAAGGTCTACTATAAGTTATTAAAAAAATATTTTATTCACAAAATAGTTCCTTCCAGTCACTCCAAACCAATTTTTCTTCACCCGAATAAGTAAACATTCCAACAGAGTCAGTCTCACTTAAGTCACTTAACCAACACCAACCAAGAAGCTCTAGATCAGAACCAGCACTAAGCCTATTTACTAAGTCTAAGAGGTACTGGCTCTGAGCTTCTTCTCCACCAAAATATTGATTAGAAGACCATCCAACTTCAATTAGAGCTAACGATTTACCTGGAAGATAATTTAATGCTCTTGTATAGTAATCATCAGGAAGCATTCTAGGAGAATTTACGCTTATAACTGAATATGGATAACTCGTAAAAGCGACTAAGTCAAGTTTCTCAGGATTAAACAAGTTTAAAACACTCATATCAGCTTCTCTCTGCTCTGAAACAAGCTCCCTAGCAAAACTACAGAATATTTTAGTCTGAGGAGACAATTCTTTCACTGCATCATAGATCTCTTCATAAATAGAAACAAAATGTTTGAAGCCGTTATCCCCTTCATAACCATATTTCTCATACCAACGGTTCACTTCATTCCCAACCATCAAATAAAGAGGCCTAGTACTTCTCACCACTTCAAGAACCGATTCTCTTAACGAGTTCCTCCAAAACGGACTATTAACGATTACCCAAATCATATCTTCAGGAGCTGCTAAAGTCAGGTTAGGTCCCATAAAACTTATGTCAATTATCGGAATAAGTCCATTATCTCTAACTAAATCATTTAAGAATAATTCACCCCATTGCCCTGATAGATCTTGAGCTAGTTTATAGTAGGGGGTAGGACGCCCCCATATAGGAACAAAATCAGCGAAACTTTTAGCTAAATTATAAGCATCCTCTATATTGCCATCATTACTGGGAATCGGGAGAAAGCCCATAAGGTATCCCCTTTCAGAGGTCTTTTGAACATCAATGGGTTCCAGTGGCTCTTTAATTCTCTCAGCATAATAAATATCAGCTTCAATCATTACTCCATCACTGATGAAATGATGACAGAAATAGAGGTTACCCTCGGAATCTAGGGTTGGTTCTGCAGCGAAGTTAGATATCATTACACGTGGGTCAGACCATCCATCAGTAGTCATATGACTCATCCAAATCGCAGGAAACCCATAACTAGGCCTTGTAAACCATAACTCCTTTCCATCACTGCTTAGATAGGGGAAGCCATCATTCTCTTCACTATTTATTTCTTCAATGTTAATTGGATCACTCCAAACTCCGTTCACTAATCGTGTAACCCAGATATCCATACCACCTTTACTGCCCTCAAGTTCAGAGTGGAAGAAAATTTCGTCTCCTACAGAATTAACATGAAACTCACCTATTCCTATATCCTTGTTAAGCTTCTCCCCAGCATTCCTGATATTCGTGTATTTATCATCAATGATGTCTGCAATCCAAACATCTAATCCTTTATAGTTCGCTTCCCTAGCAGAAGCAAACCATAACTCGTCACCTACAACAGTCGGAGCCCCATCTAAATGAAGCCCCCCCGCTGTTAGATTAAGATATTCAGCTTCACTCCATCCCTCAGATGTCTTAATTGAACGCCATATACCCGTAACACCATCAAAAAGCTGCTCTTCAGCGGGTACCAGAGGGTCAGGGGTAAAGAAAAAATATAGAGTGTTACCATCCAAGGTAATAAAAGGAGAATCCTCCGCACCTGCAGTATTTATTTTATCTGTTAAAGGAATAGGTTCTTTAAATAAGCCAGTGTGTAATGAGGGTTTATAAGTGTCATTTTGAGGAGTAATTTTTGTAGCGTTTTCAGGGATCTTAACCTCACGATCAATTAGAATTGGAGTAACACCTTGACTTTCTGTATTAAATAATAAAGAGTAAATGCCTAATCCAATAACACTAAATGAAATAATAAATAAAAAATAGATGATTATGCTTCTACGTGGCATATTCTAATTATACACATAGCAGATAATAAAATAAGATTATTTAATAAAAATTATTATGAGTTATGCCAAGTATTTTTAATAGTAATAGTTTAAAATTTGTATCTAATATTAATTAAAAGCTATTAATTATCGGTCCATGTATGATTGAAGTCACAGTATTCATCTCCTTGCATAAGAGTCTTTGTTCTTTCTAGGTTAAGCTTAGGATTCAAAAGCTTGGTTATCATAAAATCATTTGAACAAAACATGCAGAATCCGATCTCAGGAACTCCAAGATCTCTAAAAACTTTAGCATATATACATGAAGAATATTTCTCCTTATAACTAGTAGGAGTTACTTCAGTTACCTCTATGATATGGCTTCTTGGAGAACCCAGTTTCTGTTTGACAGCAATAAAATCCTCCATACTTTCGATTCTATGATTCTGAAGAAAACCCCTAGCCCAATCAACTAAATAACCTAAATAAAGTTGATTTAGAACCTCTCTTGCTTTTTCTTCACCAAGAACTCGATAAAGTTCTTGAGCTAAGGCAATTTCTCCTTTAAACTGGTTCTTCACTAATTCTAAATAAGTAATCTCAAACTTATCGTTCCATCTCGGGTTCTCATGTATCGCCATCAATAATCACTTAGATACACAAGCTTGGTTATAGAATAAAAATCATTTTTCAAAATTAAGAAAAATGATTTATTCAATGAAATTTTTTATTTAGGAAGTATATTAGTCAAAAAAAAGCATTATTTTTATGGTTATTCATTCCTTATCTCTACTAATCCAATGTGTTCTTCAATCGAAATAACAGTACCAAAAGCTGCGGATAATTCCTTGACCCGTTCAAGAATACGATTGGCCTTATCAGAAACCACTAGATGGGGAAAACCATCGGTTTTCTCCGTACTTGATTCAATTTCAGCAGGGTAGATCCTCAATTCATTAAGTTTACCACTCTTATATTTACACACAGTAATAATCGTCTCGAACCATTCATCAGGAAAAGTAACCTTCTGCCCTGATGGTGTTGAGTAGATTCTAACACCTCCAAAGCTCAGAAATAAGCTACCAAGGCTGTGGAAAATGGGTTTGTCCTTGTATATCTCAATTCCACCAATAGCGTGTGGTCCAGTTCGAATTACTATATCAGCTCCTGAATCTATCGCTTCATGGAAAAATTTAGAAAAGAAACTAACAGTAGTTGGGTCATCACCCTCGTGAGAATGCATCGAGAATATAACTAGATCTGCGTTTTTTCGAGCCTCTAAGATTGAATTAAAAATAGCTATTTTATCAATAGGATTGGCTTCTATTAAAGTACCCTCAACATTTGAAGTACAGAAGTATTGATTACTGATCCTAATCCCATCTTCAATGGGTGAACCTACAGGACCAGCAATCTTTCTAAGCTCTGAAAGTTGGTCAGGTTTAATGAGGCGTATATGTCTCAAATGTAATGCACTTATTCCAGGTCGAGGTTGCGAAATTATCCCGCGACGATCGACTGGTGGTCCAGCGACTGCAGAAGGTGGAAAAGAAGATGTAGCACTGACCAATGCTACTTTACCTTTAGAAACCTGGATATATGCTGGAGCACGTGCCTCAGTCTCACTTACTCCCCCACCAGCTTGAGTTATACCAACAGCCTTTAATGATTTAAGAGTAGAAACCAGCCCATGCATACCCCAATCGATGGCGTGGTTATTAGCAAGAGAAACAGCATTGATCCCCATCGCTCGTATCTCTCGAGCTATAGCCAATGGAAACAACGGATAACCACCACCGGTCTCTGCAGAAGGATAACCTATGAAGGTGGCGAGATCAAAAACAGCACCCTCTTGATTAGCATAACCCAGATCGGCGTTTTTAAATAGGTTGTAAATCTGTTTGAAAGTTGGATCATTAACATCTTCAAAATTTACATAAGGTCCAATCAGGTCACCCCCTGCAGCAAACGTAAAATCATTTAGTACTGATTTAGACAATTAGATCACCGATACAATTACCATTCCAGTTTGCGTCTAATATTTTTAATTTTTGCATGGATTTTTAAAAAACTTTTATTAATTAAAATTATAACCCAGAGGTAAAACCTTAGGTTTTTCCCATTCATCTCTTAAGATACTAAACATCGCTGTGTCTCTCCACACTCCCCTGCTAAAAAAGGACTTGCGTAGTACTCCTTCTTTTTGAAATCCTGCTTTCTCTAGTACTCTCTGTGATGCTATATTCGAGGTGTGGGTCTCTGCTTGAATACGAACAATGTTTTTATGTAGAAAAATGTAGTCGACCATAATCTTTACAGCTTCGCTTCCATACCCTTTTCCTCTTTCCAAAGGTACAAGCATGTAACCTATCCCAATTTGGTCTCCAGCCTTAAAATGCATGATTAAACCAATTCTAACCCCTTCCTTATTTTGTATAAAATATTCGTTGTACTCACTTTTTTTATCGTATTCCTTTTCTAACATTGCGAGTGTAAATTGTTGGAAAGGTTCAAATTCGCCTACGAAGTCTACGTCGTTTATCCAGTTTTTTACTATATTCAGATCAGTTCTCTCAACGATGACTAAATCAACTATTTTACCTTTAAGCATTAACTTCCTTCCAAGTTAATAATTTAGGACTTAATAAGTATAGCTTACCAAAAATCAGAATCTAAGAAACCCAAAACAATTGATTGAATTATAAAATCAAATTTGTAGTTTTCACTTATTATTTGTATAAGTCTTTGTTACTTTTTCTTATAAATAGTTAAAGTATGTTTTTAATAAAATTTGGAGTCAATACATCTAAATTAATATTTTTAGCTTTCTTTAACAAATTAAAAGGGATAATTATTTTATCTTGATAATTTTTATTTAAAAACATGAAAGAAACTAAGGTTCTTTATGACCAGATTGAATCAACGTTTAAAGGAAAATCTTGGCATGGACCTAACTTGATTCAGCTTCTTGAAGGAGTAACAGCTGAAACAGCAAATCTTCACCCTATACTAAAAAGACATAGTATATGGGAACTAGTTAACCACATGAATTATTGGATGCAAATTGCTTTAAAAGACTTGAATGAATTCGAGTCACCCATAATGGAGGGCAAAGAAGACTGGTCATTTACTGGTATATCAGAGAATGAATGGCAAATATCGGTTACTGCTTTAGAGAAAACAGTTAATAGGTTACTTATTGTTTTAACAAATTTTTCAGAAACAAAATTGAATGAGAAAGTACCTAACAAAAACTACACATATCGATACTTGCTTTTTGGAGTCTTAAACCATAATCTGTATCATATGGGTCAGATTGCGGTTTTAAAATAGATACTTCATAAAAACCTTGTTTTTCTTCTATAATTTTTAATCTCTATTTTTGCATATTTTAAAAAATTCAATTTACTATTTTTTTCCTAAGCAAGATATAATAAATACTTACTTTGAATCTATTAACCATTTAACATACTTCAAAAGAATAAATTAGAATATTCTTTGAGAATTAATATTAAGTATAAAGTTTAAATTTTTAGAAATTATTTTCTTAGAAATTTAAAAATAAATTATAAACTAAAAAATAAAAACTTTGAATTTCATAATTAAGAGAAGATAAATGATCATCTAATGAATAGATATTAAAAATGTGGATTAATAGAGTTGAACACCTATTAAATAGAAAAGCTATAGAAGAGGAAATTAAAGAATTATTTATTCAACTATTTATCATTTGAGAGATAAATCAAAAAATATTTACTTAAAAGGTATTAAGAATTTTAAATACAATACCTTTTAATAGAGGAGCGCTTTCATTCTGCGTCACGAGGTTATCAATTTGGGACAGAATAAAAGTAAAAAAGAGAAAGCTGAAGGAATGGAGAAGCATAGACAACAGGAAAGAGCAAAAAAGCAAGCAGCTAAAGATAGAAAAAACGTTAAACTTCCAGTAAATTATTCCAAAAAAAAATAAATTTTGAGACTCTTATACAATTATAAAAGTTATTTTAAAAATAGTTATTCTAAAATTTTTTTATAGTTCAAGTTAAGAGTGCTGCGTTAATCCTATTTTATTATAAAAATCGTTTACTTATTTATCTATACATAAAGAATTTTTTGAAATATTTCAATAAATAAAAATGATTTAGTTTAGTATTTCACGTAGCATATTTACTGTTAAGTTACCTCCACTTAGGATTACTGCTATCTTATTACCTTTTAGTTTCTCATTCATTTTGATAGCTGCTGCAAGTGAAGCAGCTCCTGATCCTTCAGCTATTGTATGGGTTTTCTCAACATAGATTCTGATTGCTGCTTTCATCTCCTTCTCTGAAACAAGAATAAAATCATCTAAATTATTCCTAAGAATTTCAAGAGGGAGCTCGAATGCCTTTCTAGTTGCCAAACCATCTGCAAAGGTATTAGCTGATTTAGTTGATTCGACCCTACCACTTTTCCAACTCATGAAGACACTGGGGGCATTCTCTGCTTGAACACCAATTATTTGAGTTTCAGGAGATAGGGCTTTATAGACTATTGAGATACCAGATGCACCTGAGCCCCCTCCTACAGGAATAAGAACTGCGTCAAGGTCAGGTTGATCATCCAATATTTCTAAACCGATTGTACCTACTCCTGCAATAAGAAGAGGCTCATTTCCACTGTGAATATATCTGTAACCATTTTCCTTGGCTAGCTGTTCTGCGTTCTCTTTTGCTTCCTCAAAGTCTGATCCTTTCTCAATTATTTCCGCATTATAACTTCTAATTGCATTAACCTTATCAGGATTAGAGTTGTTTGGCACACAAATAGAAGCCTTCACACCAAACATTTTAGATGCAAGAGCAATCGATTGCCCATGATTTCCAGTAGAAGCAGTTATTACACCATGCTTCTTTTCCTCTAAACTGAGTTGACTTATGAGGTTAATACCTCCTCTAATCTTGAAAGCACCAGTAGGTTGATGATTTTCATGCTTCACAAAAATTTCGCAACCAACCAATTCGGATAAGGCATTATATTGAATCAGCGGAGTCTTATTCAAATAGGGTTGAATCCTCTTTCTAGCATTGAAGATGTCACTAATATTAGGTAAATTCAAATCGATCGACTAATTTCAAAAGAATGTTTATAACTTTATATCATTATCCGATTCTTTTAGAACAAATTTTATAAGTCTAATTTGCATCGCAGTTGTAATCGAACAAGTTTTCGATGCGATATTGAGGACGTAGCGTGAATTATGCTGCATGCTCTAACCAACTGCGATTACCATGGTCGCTAGGAGCACATCTACGCCCTCAACTTTCGTTTTCTATTGACTTTTAAATTTTACGATTAAAATTTGATATTCGTCTGAAAATATTTTAAAACATTGTTCAATTGACAGTTTTTAAAATATTTTTATGTTTAATTATGAAAGTGTACTATAGTATCAAATAATTGGTTATCCAAAAATAATTAACAGCTTATAACATAGATTTAAAAAAAAGTTTTAAACAAGGATAATAATTGATTTATTTTCTTGATTTAAACAAGAAAAAATCCCTATTTTCTAGACTCTTAATAAGGGGAGATGGATCATGGTTCCATTGTCCAACCTTCCTTGAAATATGTTCTGTCCAACTATAATTTTTAAAAGTGTATTCTTCTTTTTTCCCAGTAGTTAAAGGAATCTTGGTTCTATTCTTCTTATAATAATCTTGAGCAAGATATCCTTCATCCATCTCCTTCATCGCAGCAAGAATCTTCTCATCAGTAAAATTAGGGTATGTATCCTCAAAAAGTACAAAATCATAAGGATAACGGGGACGAGTCGGTGGATTCTCTGCAGGATAACCCATGACTAATTGTACAATAGGTAAAACCCTGGGAGGTAACTTGTATTCTTCAGCAATATTATCTATTTTCCCTAAAGCAGTTCCTAAGAAACAACTCCCTAAACCAAGGCTACGACCAGCAATATTCATGTTTTCAGCAGCATAGGAAGCGTCTTGAATAGCTAACATTAGAAAATTTAAATCAGCAGTAGCCTGAACCCAACCCCTTTTCTCCATAATTTTCTCAAATTTATAACTATCAACGCAAATAGTGAATAATAGTGGAGCCCTCCAAGGATTCTTATCTCGTTTCCTACTCAATAAAAAACTATAACTCTGACCAGCAAAAGGTGCTTGTTGCCCAGCCCTAACTATTGTTTGAATTGTTTCATTATCAGGATCTTGATCTGAAAATTTTCTAATAGACTTGTGAGACATTAAACAATCAATAACAGGATTACTCTTCAATATAGACACCAAACCACACTATATTTTTATAATTTAATATTTAAGAATAAATAAATAAGATTAAACATTACTTACATTTCAAAAATAAAGTCACTTTAATATCATTGTTTATTTAAGTTCATTTAACTCTAGTTTTATTGCGAAACAGAATGAACATCAGATCTCTGTTAAGAGGTTACCCAACAGAGTGGTTGTTAGAAGAAAATAATCCATCTGTAAGATACTTCACCCTCAGAGACATTCTCAACTATTCAGAGAAAGATAAAGAATTAATTATAATGAAAAAAGAAATTCCTAAAGACAAAAGAATTTTAAAAATTTTTAACAAACAAAAGCTTGAGGGATACTGGGAGGATCCAAATAGACCATATCTACCAAAATATAAAAGCACATATTGGCAGATTATGATTCTAAGCCAACTAGGTCTAGAAAAAAGTGATGAAAGAGTAAGTAAAGCATGTGAATTTATTTTTCAGTTCCAATTGGATGAAGGTGGATTCTCATCTTATGAAAAACCTTGGAGTAAAGAAAAAATTAGGGAGAACGAAATGTCATGTTTAACAGGAAATGTAATTGCATCACTGATCAGGCTTGGATATATTGAAGATAAAAGAGTGTGGAATGCTCTAAAATGGTTAATTGAAATACAGAATATTGATGGTGGATGGCTATGCCCCTACTGGAAAGCTCACATTAAAGATAAGCACGGATGCTTCATGGGTACAATAACTCCATTAGATGCTTTTTCTGAAGTACCTTCAGAGAGAAGAACCCCAGAGATGCTGTCTGCAATAAATAGAGGAGTAGAATTTCTCTTAATGCATAAACTGTATAAAGCAGACCACCATGATTACAGAATCATAAATAACAATTGGTTAAAACTTGGTTTCCCCACGTTTTTCTACGACATATTGCGTGGTTTAACTGTGGTAACAAAACTTGGATTTAACAAAGATGAGAGGCTTAAAGACGCTTTAGAGGTTCTACTAAGTAAACAGGATAATGAAGGAAGATGGATTCTAGAAAGTACACCGATTGGTAGAATGCATACAACTCTAGAATCAAAAGGAAAACCAAGTAAATGGATAACCCTTAACGCATTAAAAGTAATTAAAAATATTCAATTAAATAAAGAAACATTTTTAGAAAATATAGTAAAACTCGAAAATTAATTAAAAGATGATAAAATATCTTTTATTTTATCTAGTTTTATGTAGAATTGAATTAAAAGTAATTAAAGCAGGAAAATAAGCAATGAAATGTGGACGAATATTTAACAGACATAAATAGAAATATTTTCATGAATATTATAGGATGTACATAAAATGTAGAATAACACAAGAATCCAATATGTCAAGTATAATGAGTGGTGGTTGGTGGAACCTTAAATTCGAAGAATGGACAAGGATGTTAGAGCAAAGATATATAATGAATAGCCTTGAAATAAATAATTAAAATTTTATATTTATTATAATTCTGAGGAATTTAAATGAATTAATATTTTTTAGCTTTTATCATCATAAATAATGGATTTATTAAATGTCTTTCATAACTATCAGGTAACTGTTCTTTGAATCGCAGGGTCGGTTTAGGTTCAATCAATCTTTCAATGCAAAACCCTGATTTAGCCAGAGTTTCTGTGTAGCTTTCTAAAGGTCTTCGATAGCTTGGCACTAAAACAGGAACCTCTGTAAAGCCGTCCCAATTAAAAGAAACCGGTTCAACATTATAATAGTTATCAGACGGTCTATCAATAAAGACGCTGAAGGGATGTTCAATACTGAAAATAAAATAACCTCCAGGTTTTATTATACGGTTAAACTCCTTAAAAACATAGTCAATGTTTTCAAGATAATGCATTACTAAAGAAGAAGCAACCAGATCAATTGATTCGTCTTCAATGAAGCTTAATGGTTCTCTAAGGTCATGAAGCCTGAGTGTAGCTTTATATTTAATGCGTTTCATGGCTTCTTCTAACATGTGGGGACTAGCATCAACCCCTATCACTTCTGAACCATGATCTACTAGCCATTCAGTTAAGCTACCTGTACCACAACCGGCGTCCAACACCTTCTTTCCTTTGATATCAGGAATTAAACTAAGAAAACTTGGACGCTCATATTCAGCGTTATGAGGTTTCACATCGATAATTTCAGCGTACCTTTTGGCTAGTTTCTTATAGGCGTCATAGGCAATGAAGTGATTATTCATAAAAGAAGGTATATTTAATCGATAGATAAAATTAGTTATTATAAAAAATCTATGTCCTGAAATAGATATTGTTTATTATTTAAGAATTTTTCATTTTTAAGTAAACAATGATTGTTGCGATGATACCAAAGAATGCAAGCATTATAGTAACTTGAGAATATCCACCTGTTAATAGTAAAATTCCACCAATGAAAGTTCCAACTGTGGCTCCAAAACCACTAGTAGCAGAGTTTAGAGACATTAAAGTACCTCTATGCTGAGGTATCTGTCCTAGAAGCATTGCAGTTAAACCTGAGAAAGAGACACCATAAAGCAAACCGCCTAAAAACCTCACCGTTATTGAAACCCCAAAATCAGGCATGTTAGCATATAAACCAATAAAAATGGAGCCAATTAAGCCAGTGAATAAAATGACTTTTTTCTTGCCATATTTTTGAATTATTCTTGAAGCACCTACACTACCAATAGTAAATAATAGAGCACCCACAACCACTATGTTTGATGCTCCACTTCTGTCAATATTGAAGACTTCCCTATAAAAGGAAGCACTGAAAACAAGAATTGCTTGATACGACGAATATAACAAAGCTATACCCAATAAATATGAAATAGCTATAGAATCACTTAAAATAGCCTTAAAACTATTTAACACACTATAATTTTGTCTCTGTTCATTA
The DNA here is from genome assembly GCA_016930055.1 of Candidatus Bathyarchaeota archaeon. GTDB lineage: Archaea > Thermoproteota > Bathyarchaeia > TCS64 > TCS64 > UBA8941. Next base: position 28,719 of record JAFGHP010000013.1, read on the forward strand.
AGTTCATTCTGTTTAGGAAGGAGAATATTAGATAAGATTATACTGATTAAAGTTACAGGAAATATATAAAACAAGAAAACGTTTCGCCACCCACTTATATTAGTGATATAAGCCATTAGAGGCGCACTTATCAAATAAGAAACAGAACTCCCAGCAATAAGTAAACCAATTGCTTGACCTTGTTTATCTGGAGAAAAATATTCTCCAACAAGACTCCGAGTCATTGGATTAACAATATAAGCTCCGACCCCGAAAAGAGAATAAACCATCATCATTGTCAAATAATCATTAGCATAAAAACAACCTAAAGCAGAAGCAGCGATAAACACTAGACCAACCTGCATCAAAATTTTATGCTTATATTTTATACTTAAAACAGACATAATTAAAGCAGTTAGTATACCTAAAAGAGAGGAGGTTGTGTTTATCTGACTCATTAAACCAACCTGAACTTGGAATGTATTCGCTATATCCACAAGCAATAAACCAAACGCTATCAAAGATGGATTAGTAGCATAACCCGCCAAAAATAGTGCTAAAGTAATAAAGTTTTCATTTTTTTTATCCGTAATCATAAAAGACAACTTAAAAAATATAATTTGATAGAAAAGATAAATTTATGCATAAATAATTATAATAATTACTAAAATAAACCAAAAAAAGAGAAGATTATAATGATTTAATGAAGCGTTCCATTTTTTCTGTAACTGTCTCTAGAACCTCTACTGGTTTTACGAGGGGAATTCTCAGATGGCCTTGTGCGACTACTGGACCAAATGAACCTCCGTCACTGATCTGCACTTTCTCTTTGGCAGCAAAATCTTGTACAAACTTTGCTGTCGGGATTTTCAGTTCCTTGATGTTTGGATAGGCATAGAAGGCTCCCTCATACATATGACATGTTACTCCTTTGATCTCGTTCATCCTATTCACAAAGAATTTCCTCCGTTTGTCATACTCAGCACATGCCTTCTCTACGTAGTTCCATGGACCGTTTAAGGCTGCTGTACCTGCGTGGATTATATATGTAGCTGGCTGAACCCTTGCTGGAATTGCTTTCCATTTAGATTCCAGTTCCTTTGGTAAAACGTAATATCCCAATCTCCAACCAGTCATAGCGAAGGTTTTTGAGAAGCTCATGACAAGAACGGTTCTTTCTTTCATGCCATCTATTGCTGCGATTGCGTAATGTTTGTGGCCATCAAAGAGGAATTCATTATAGATTTCGTCAGCTAAGACAATTATGTCGTTTTTTACACAGATCTCAGATATAGCTTTAAGCTCATCTTTAGTGAATACTGTGCCAGCAGGGTTGTTTGGGTTACAGAGAACTAACATTTTCGAATTGGGTGTAACCCTTTTACTGAACTCTTCAGGGTCAAGGTGGAAATCGCCTTTATTTAAGGGAACAGACACAACCTTTGCACCTAATTCAGGAGGTATCCTGAAATGGGAGCCAAAAGTTGGATCAAAAACAAGGCACTCATCGCCTGGTTTCAATAAACCAGCCATTACTAAATATAAACCAACGCCACTGCCAGCAGTAGGATTAACCTGAGAAGGCTCATAAATAACATCGTATTTTGAGTAGTAATCACAGACAGCTTTCTGGAATGCATTAGTAACATCAGCAGGAGCGTAATGAGTATATTTCCCTCCCTCCTGTATGGCTTTTATTGCTGCTTCCTTCACATAGGATGGGGCTTCTAAGTCAGGATCGCCACTAGAAATCCTTAAAACATCTGGGTCGCGTACGCGTCTTGCACTCAAAACGTATACCTCAATGATATATGTTTATAGCAATTTATCCTTTTTTATCAGTTTTAATCAAAAAGAACAATAATTTTAACAATATAAAAGATTAATATTAAATCTGAAAATATTTTTAATAATTTTGTTGTTCTAATTCTATAAATTAATTAATAATTCATGAAAAATGTTTTACATTCGTAGAACTAATTTCTTTGAATTCTATGATAGAATTAAGTAAATCTCAAGAAGAGAGAGCGATGAGGCTTCATAAAGAAGCCATAGTCATTGATACACATTGTGATAGTTTAGGGGGTTACCTCCCAAGTAGAGGTAGACCTACAAAAGTTTTCGCAGAAGATAATGAGACTGGTCAAATCGATTTACCAAAACTTGTAAAGGGTGGTGTTACATGCCAAGTATTCGCTATATGCACTGCGTCAGGTCCTATTGTTCCAGATGCTACTTTCCGTGCATTAAAACAAGTAGATTATTTTTATAACGTAATGAATAAACTCCCTAACTTTACCGGTGTAACAACTGCTGATGAAATAGTTGAAGCAAAAAATAAAGGAGTAGTAACTGGACTATTAGCATTGGAAGGCGCTGAACCTCTTATGGGTGACATAGCTCTGATGAGAGTCTTTTATCAACTTGGATTCAGAATGATTAGCTTCTGTCACAATAATAGGACACCATGGGCAGATGGTTTAGGATTTAAACGTTCAGAAGGTAAACTACCCGAGCTTGGTGTAAAAGGACTTGAAGAGATACAGCGTTTAGGCATAGTTTTCGATGTAAGCCATATAACAGACCACGGTTTTTGGGATGTCTGCGACTTAATGAAAGGCCCCTTCATAGCTAGCCACAGTAACTGCCGTGCCCTATGCGATGTGCCTAGAAATCTAACAGATGACATGATTCATGCATTAGCTGACCATGATGGAGTGATGGGTATGAATTACCTTGGAGGCTTCGTAGCTAAAGAAAATGCTAACTTAGAAAAGATGGTAGACCACATCGACAGAATAGTTAACCTTGTTGGTCCAAATCATGTTGGATTAGGCTCAGACTATGATGGTGGAGGCAGATTACCGGAACTCAACGATACTTCAATGGTACCAAATATGACGCGAGAACTCGTTAAAAGAGAATACAGTGATGAAGATATACTAAAGATTCTAGGAGGCAACTTCCTCAGAGTCTTCAAAAAAGTACTAAAATAAATATTTTTAAAAATACCTCTATTTTTTTAAAAATTGGGTTGTAATAATTAAAAGAATAGTTTATTAATATGAAACGGATGCTAAATTAATGTGTTTTAAAAATAAAGTTTATTTTAAAAATGGAATCCATCGATGTACTTTTTTCATATATTCTAGATAGACACCGTTAAGAAGTTTTATTAATTCCTTCTCTTCATAATCAGCAAACCTATCATAAATTATGAAGTAAATAACAGAGAGAACTAAAGATACTATAGATAAAGTAACTAAAGAAAATGAAAAATAAATTAACACTGAACCAAGATACATTGGATGACGTACCCAACTAAAAACACTATAATCTACAAAAGAATGCTGCTCAGGATCAATGACGAGCTTATGTGATTCATTCATCATGTAAGCGCTAACAATAAACATCATAAATCCGAAAAATATTAGAATGTAACTCGGAATAAGAAGTTGAACAGTACTAAAATTTAACCAGAAACTATCCAATCCCCAAATTAATAAAAAAAATATTAACATTACTACTTGGATCTCATCAGATTTCGGGTATTCATCACCTAAAAATTTCTTATTTTTAGACATCTTACAAATAAATTTACACTGGTTAAAAGTTAAATGCTATATGGTAAAAAATGATCAAAAAATGATTAAATAATACAGATGCCATCATTCTGTAATTTAATTGGGTAAAAAAAATTATTTAATATAGTTTTTTATTAATCCCACAATAAAATTCAGAGCTGGGACATCATTCATGTATTTCTTATAGGACTCACCAAATTTTTCAATGTTTTTCTTATCTTCATCTGGAACCTCTGATGCAAATACTACTGCAGCAATAAAACCCGCAACGAAACTAGAGGAATGTTGGGAAATTAAAGCCATACTTACTGTAATAAGCACACCAGCAAGAAACTGAGGGTGTCTAACTATTCTATATATTCCTGTAGTTACAAGTTTTGTAGTGTGCACATAACTCTTTCCTTTAGGAACATTACCATGTTTCCTAAACTCATAAATTGGAAGCCAACCAAAAAGAGCTGAAAGGCTTAACACAAACCAACCCAAATTAGTAACCCAATCTAAACCCAAATTATTGTAAAAAGCCCATGAAAGATAAAATTGGTAAAACATAAGAGGGACATATATGCAAGCTTTAATCCAATCCTTACTGCTTATTTTATTACCCAAGCCTTTAAACAAATCCTAGGAAACTAAATTCACTATAATTACATGTTTTTATCATGCTAAAATTTTATGGTTATTAGTATTTTATATAATAACTAAATA
>JAFGHP010000078.1 GCA_016930055.1 Candidatus Bathyarchaeota archaeon
CGTATAAAGAGTCCATATAAGCGTTTGAACCATCGATTTTAATATATTTATATAAAAGTAAAATTTCTGGCAAGTTAGCTAAAAAATAAATCAATATTAGAAGGATAGAATAATTAATAATTAAGAAATCTTTTTTCACAAAGAAAACCCAAGGTAACATAAATAAGAGCCAACCCATGAAAGCTAAACCAGGGCTACTTAAGCCTAAAAAACCAACTACAAATCCAAGAATTAAACTAGTTATTAATCCAACAAAATCAACCACAAGAAAAGAACCAATTAAAGTACTTGCTCCCCTACCACCTTTAAAATTATAATATATTGGCCAGACATGTCCAATTAATGACCCAATAGAAAAAATTAGATAGTATTCAATTGGAAAATTTGTTATTTTTAATATATACATTGGAATAATAGTTTTTAGAGCGTCAAGAAGAGAAGTAAATAAACCTATTTTTGGACCCAAAATCATTGAAACAGTGTTACCACCAATAATATTGACACGTTCATTAGTCCCATTTACATTAATAGATAAATTTTTAAATGAATCTTTTTTTCTGAAAAATTTCAAAATTAATCTTGAAAAAGAAAAACTTCCTATCATGTATGAAAAAAATAAAATTATATAAATCTGCAATTTATTCCAAATTAAAATAGATATCTTATTTAATAAAAATATGTAAATATATTATTCTTTATTAGTAAGAAGGGTTACAAATTAATTTTTTTATTATATAAAAATAAAGAACATATGATAATTAAAAAAAATATTGAATCATTTAAATAAACATGGATGGTTGTTTAAAATAGTTTTATTATAATATAATTATTTTAATTTTTGGTTCATTATCAGGTTAGGTTATATAAATCATAAGTCTTTTTAGGTTAGGCTAAATTGACTGCAGCTTTTATAAAGGAACTCAGTGAAGTTTGGAAAAGACAGAAACGTAACTGGAGGATAGTAGTTATCAGGCAAATTTTTAATAGATTTTTTAATGAAATGACACAACAATATGCTAATATTTATGTAACACTTCTTGGAGCGTCCCCAGTAGAGTTAGGACTAGTCAACAGCGTTTTAGGTGTCGCTCAGTCATTAATATCGATACCTTTAGGATTAATTAGAGACCGCTTCAACCTACGAAAAATATACCTTATTGGAGTGGCTATGCTAATGTTTGTTCCATTATTGTATGCAGTTGCTAATGGTTGGCAAATGATTGCTATAGCTATATTAATCTCTGGATTCGGATCAATGATAGGTTCTTGTGTGGTTATATGCGATTTGAGTCTTCCCACCAAAGATAGGGCTACTGGGAAATCTCTCTGTGAAGGAATAGGCGCTTTACCTACAATTCTTGCTCCTACAACCGCTGCAATTCTCATTACATTATTTGGCGGTATCAATATCAATAGCATTAGTAATCTTTATTGGATACAATTCGCAGTAGCGATTCTTTTATTTTTTTATGTTTGGAAAAACTTGTCTGACATCGAGAGACCTAATAATATTATAAAGGGTTTTAATGTTTTAAAAGAGTTTGGAGAAATCTTTACTAAGGGAATAGCAGTAAAGCGATGGCTATTATTTCAATCAATTAACATGTTTACTACAATTATGCTGTTTACTTTTCGCTATCCCTATATATACGAGATAAAAGGAGCGACTCAATATGTTATAGGTGGCACTGCGACTGCAATGCTCATCGCTGAAGTTTTATTCAGCACAGTAATTGGAAGAATGGCTGACAGAATTGGGCGTAAAAAAGCATTCTACATACTTATTCCAATATTCAGCGCAGCTAATATAGTATTAATTCTTGCATCAAGCTCAGAATGGATAATTTTATCAGGATTCTTAATGGGTTTCCGAACAATTGCCAGTTTCAGTTATGGTTCAATGACTCCAGAACTAGTCCCACCAGAGTTCATAGGAAGATGGCGTGGTTTAATAGGATTATTCACAGGCTTAGTTAGCATACCGGCTCCAATTATCGGAGGTTTTATTTGGGAAAATTTTGGACCTGAATGGGTGTTTATATCTGTAACAGTTATAGACTTGTTAGTTAGAACTCCTTTACTTATCACAGTTCCTGAAACATTGAATAACCAAAATATTATTGAATCTGAATAATCAATTGAAATTTTATAAATATTCCGAATATCCTTCATCTTCTAGCTTTTCCACTGGTATGAATCTTAGAGCTGCTGAGTTTATACAATATCTTAATCCAGTTGGTTCAGAACCATCATTGAAAAGGTGGCCTAAGTGAGAGTCAGCGATTCTGCTTCTTACTTCTATTCGTTTAACCCAGAGACTATAATCCTCATGTTCAATAATATTTTCTGTTTCTAAGGCTTGGTAAAAGCTTGGCCAACCTGTTCCTGAATCGTATTTGTGTTTCGAACTGAATAGAGGCTCTCCTGAAACAACATCAACGTATATTCCAGTTTTTTTGTTATTCCAATATTCATTGTTGAAAGGTGGCTCTGTGCCATTTTCTTGGGTTACATGATATTGTAGTTCTGTTAAAAATTTCTTAAGTTCATCTTTAGATTTTTTATAGTAAGTTCTCCAAGTTCGAGCTTTCTTTTCTTCCATTAAAATTCTCTTTTAAATAACTTCTTATAAACATATAGCTTACATTTTTTCGTTGTAAATAATTTTTTATGAGATACAAGCTTTTTCTCTATTGATATGTACGACGTAATTATCAAGAAGGGAAAAATAATTGATGGAACTGGTAACCCTTGGTTTAAAGCAGATGTTGCTATAAACGAAGGACGCGTCGTTCAAATAAAGAAAAACATTAACGAAAAAGCAGATAAAATAATTGAAGCAAGGGGGTTAATTGTTTCTCCTGGATTCATAGATATGCATAACCACACAGATTTAACGTTACCAATCCATAAATATGCAACAAGTTCACTCATGATGGGCTTAACAACAGAAGCAGTTGGCAATTGTGGACACCTCCCCGCTCCTATAACAGAGAAAAACCTTGAACATCAAAGAAGGCAAGTAGCACACTTCTCTTATGTTGATGTAGATCAAGTTAGCATAGAATGGGAAACCATACCAGAATACTATGAATGGTTAACAAAACAGGGAATCGGAGTCAATGTTGTTCCGTTCTTTGGTCACGGTTCTCTGAGGAGGGCTATAATGGGGAAAGAAGGTTTTGGTGGAGAAAGAAGAATCCCTGAAGAATCAGAGATGAGAGAGATGCTCCGAATCGTTGAAGACGCAATGATTTGGGGAGCAAAGGGCATGACTACTGGACTTTCATATGAACCAGGACGAAACTCATACACTGAAGAAATAATTGAGTTATGTAAAGTTGTAGCAAAATATGATGGAGTCTACATGTCTCATTTACGTTTTGGCGGAGATATGTTGATTGATGCAACAAAAGAACATATTGAGATCGCTGAAGAGACAGGAGTAACAGCTGTCGCATCACATTATAAAGCACGGACCGGTGGAAAAGGTCCATTGCCGAAAGAGCTCTTTAAAATTATTGATGAAGCAAGAAACCGAGGAGTAGAAGTAATACTCGATACTTATCCTTGGGATAAATCTCAAGCAGGTAACATGGCTTCTCCGCTAGTGCCTCCTGATGAGGACTGGTCAGTTGATCAATTAATGGAGAAACTAAAGGATCCTGAACAACGTAAGAAGATTGAAGATGGTACTATTGAGAGAGCAAAAAAATCTGCTGAATTAGGAGTAGAACTTCGTAGAAGAAGCAGACTTAAAGGGATACCAGATAAGCCTAAAGAAGAAAATCCGCCCATTGTAATTGGTTCAGGTGTCATTGTTTACAGTCTTAGGCATCCTGAATATCTAGGTAAAACATTAAACGAGGTAGCACAGATAAAGGGAGTTGAACCAATAAAAGCTCTTATAGATTTAGTCCTTGAAGACGAGGGGTGCACAAGAGTAGCTGGAACGATGGAAGAAGAAGACCTCCAAGAAATAATGAAGTATAACCTAACATCAATAAGCACAGATGCTTGGACACTTGACTGGTTCCCATCTCTACGAATGCCCAGTGGATTACTGCCACATCCAAGGAATTATGGAACTTATCCAAGAGTTCTAGGCCATTATGCAAGAGACTTAAAATTATTCTCTCTAGAGGATGCCGTGAAGAAAATGACTTCCCTACCAGCTCAAGGACTTAAATTAAGAGATCGAGGCCTTTTAAGAGAAGGTAATTGGGCAGATATGGTGGTTTTTAATGCAGAAACAATCAATCAAGGAGCTACCTATTCTCAGTACAGATATCCAGAGGGCGTTAATTATGTTTTGGTTAATGGTCAAATCGTAGTAGAGGAAGGAAAGAGAAACAAAACATTAGTAGGAAAACTACTCAAAAATCGTTAAAATATGCATTGAATTTTTTTATTAACTGTAGAAAATGTTATTCGAATAGAATACACCTATATTTACGGTGAATTTAGTGAGTACTGAATTCGATTTTTTGATAAAGAATGTGACTATTGTTGAAGGTACAGGAAAGAAAGCTTACTTTGGCAACATTGGCATTCTAGGTGAGAAAGTACATTCCCTAGGTGAAGTCAAGGGTGATGCAAAAAAAGAGATTGATGGAAAAGGATTGACAGCGGTCCCTGGATTCGTTGATTCCCACTCACATAACGATGGCATGCTACTCTATTATCCAAATAACGAAAGCTATGTTATGCAAGGGGTCACCAGTTTTGTTGGAGGGCAATGTGGTAGCTCACCTGCTCCTTTAGCTGACATAATACCAGTAATGGGTAGGCTTAGTGAATATCTACAAGAATATGTGCCTTACAAATATTATCCATCGCAATCATTGTTCCCTAAAGAACAGGTTAATGCTTGGATGAAGGAGAAGTTTGGTTGGACAATTGATTGGTCAACGATGGGTGAATACTTTCAACGTGTAGAAGCTAAAGGCACTTCAATGAATTATGTTCCTCTCCTTGGACATAGAATGGTTAGATACTATGTTTTGGGAGAAAACAACAAACGGGTAGCAACTAAGAAAGAAGTAGAAGAAATGGGTGAAGTCATCAGGAAAGCTCTTGAAGATAGATGCATCGGAATGTCGGTTGGTTTAGATTATGACCCTGATGTTTTTGCAGATAGAAGTGAATTAGTTGAGCATGTATCGATATTAAATGACTATCCTAATGCAATTTTCTGCCCTCATTCTAGGAGAACCGGTAGACGTAGGGGACTAGGAGCAGGTGCTCGTCAACATGATAAAATCGACGGATTAAACGAGATAATAGACATATGCAGAGCATCTAAAGTAAAAATGAACCTAGCCCACATATACACGGGTTGGTATATTAGACCCGAAGACTCCGCACCAGAGATAATTGAAGAAGCTAACAGGCAAGCAACATTAGATCTTATAGATAAAGCGATTGAAGAAGGATTAGATATCACTTATGATTCAATACCTTCATTAGCTATTGGAGGATTTGAAAACCTAAGATACCTATGTTCACTATTTGCGCCATGGCTCCGTGAATTTGGTTCCCCTGATGAATTAGCTAAATGGCTTAAAGTGGCTGATTATCGTAGCGAGATTAAAGAAGCAATCTCTACAGGAAAGATCTTCTGGAGAGTAAATTGGAATCCTAACCTTAATCCACAGTGGGCAACAAACATCACGATAATAAAAAGCAAAACACCTAACGTTGATGACAAAACAATTGCACAAATTGCTGCAGAGAGAAAGAAAGACGAAATGGATACAGTATTAGACCTTATTGCAGAGGATCCTTATACAAGAGCAACAACTGGGACCATGAAGCTGCAGAGCACAAAACTACGGGCAATGTTCTATAAACACCCAAAAGCATGTGTCGGTTTAGATACTTCAGCCCGCGACGACAAATATGAAGGCAAATACCCACCCTACGGAATCCCTGCATCAAACACATTTGACGCGTTCCCCAGATTCTTCATACAATTCGTTAGAGATGAACCAATCTTCACTTTAGAAGAAGCAGTTATGAAAACCTCCACACAAGCAGCAAAGGTTCATGCATTAAAGGGCAGAGGAACCATAAATGAAGGAAGCTACGCTGACATAGTCTTAATGGATCTACCAGGATTACAAACCCCAGCAGATGTTATGGAACCAAGACGTTATCCAAAGGGGATTGATTATGTCTTCGTAAATGGTGTACCAGTAGTAGAAAAAGGTGTACACACAAAAGCAACACCAGGAAAAGTTCTTAGAAGAGAATAAAATATTTTCCCTTTTTTTATTTATAAGTAACTTTCATATTATGTTTTTAAATAAAATTCTTAAAAAAAACAAAAAGAGGTTAAGGGTAATTTATGGTACCTTCTGTTTTACTATTTATTGAATCATATATATATCCGCTAAGAACAAGATTGTCAATAACAAAGGTGAATGTCGCTGCAGATAGGTTTTTTACAGAATCAGATGATAATGCGATTTGCCCACTTGAAGGGGTAATGCCTGAGTCGCTGTCGGAAGTTGCACCTTCCCAATGACCATAAACAGCAATACCTGCTAAAGGATTGCCACTAGCATCAACAACTGTAACATGTGCTGTAGCCCATACAAAATGGTTTTTCCCCGCATATCGATCCCCTATACTCATTGTGATGTTTTGTACATGCATCTTTAATTGTTCTGGAACAGTTGTGTCAATAGTGAAGCTCCAATCTGTAAAAGCAATTTTGCCTGCAAGATCAGAAACTGCTAGATTTACTGAATATAATCCATCTTCTAAAAATGATGGAGTATAATATACTAAATCGGTTGAACTATCATAAGTAGTATTTACTTTATTTCCATTAAGAGTCATACTTATTGATCCGATTCCACTAGCATCAGTAACTTTAGCGGAAATAGTAGGGGTATTAGTGTTAATGATTGATCCGTTACTTGGTGTTAAATCTGAGATATTAGGTGGAGTAGTATCAACACTTGGAGTTGATGCAGCTTCATCTGCATCAACTAATCCATACCCATACCATTTATCCCATCCAGTACTACCAAGATCATCGGCAGTATCCCTAAGTTTCATTCTAACCTCCGTAGCATTCCATTTGCCATCACCATCTGAATCATAATCAGTATCAATTCCTGAAGCAAACACAAGGGCAGCTATACCAGCAACATGTGGACAAGCCATTGATGTGCCACTCATATAAACATAAGAATTGTCTAAATATGTAGAAGGTATACTTACCCCTGGAGCAGCCAACTCTAAAGCTGATCCTGTGCTTGAGAAACTTGCTTTAATGTCTGAACTATCTATTGCACCTACAGCAATAACTGAGTCATATCTTGCAGGATAATCAACAGTATCGAGTTCGGTTCTTCCTAACCTTTTATAATCGTTTCCAGCTGCAGCTACGACAAGAACCCCGGCTTCATAAGCAGCGTTACAAGCAGTTTCTAAAGAGCTTATACCTGAATCGCTTCCTAAACTCATTGAGATAACTTGCATATGATTAGTTGTTGCCCATTGAATTCCACCAACCACATCGCTTAACCATCCACTTCCAGTAGAATCAAGAACTTTAACTGCATATAGATAAGCTTCTGGCGCAACTCCGATAACTCCTATATCATTATCTACAGCAGCTACTATTCCTGCGCAATGGGTTCCATGTCCATTATCATCTAGAGGATACGGATCATCATTAACGAAATCATATCCGCCTTTATAATTTGCAGCCAAATCTAGGTGATTATAATCAATTCCTGTATCAATAATTGAGACGTTTACTCCTGTTCCTTTGTTAGAAGTGTGAACCAATTCAGCATCTATCCGATCAACGCCCCAAGGAAGGATCTCACTATTTATCAGAGATAATTTCTCATCGTACTCTATCTGAGCTATCATCGGGTTCCGAATCAAAGCATCGATAGCGTTTCGAGGCAAAGAACAAGCTACTGCAGTAATTAAACTATAATCATATTTTATGTCTCCACCAAAAGCACGTATCAAAGCTGTATTTGTTTTTCCTTTGAATGTAATTATAACAGGTATCTTCTCTGATGTTTGAGCCATAATAGCGCTTACTGGTAAAACATTAGTGAGAATCATTAATATTATAAGACTAGAATTAATTTTTCTCATTTTACTTTCCACGTTCCTACATATTACTAAATAACGGTTTAAATATTTATGGAACAGTGATTCTGAACTTCGTTAAACAAAATCTTCAGAAACTTTATTATTTAAAGGAATGAAAAAGTTTATTCTAATTCTCAAGTATTGAAAATTAAACCAAAAAAGATAATAGGAAATTTTTAAAATTCTTTAACTCAAAATAGCTATTCCAAGAAATGCTAAAACTATTGTCACTATAATTATGAGCGCTGTAGATGCTATTGAAATTATGAAGCTGTTACCCCAATCCGTTTCATAGTATTTATTTATCAAAAATAATGTTGTTATGAAGCTTAATGCCCAGCCTACTATTCAACCAACAAATGATCCAATGATTGAGCCAAGTATCGTACTTAAACCAGATATCCATAAAGCATCTGTAAATTTCGCTTTCTGTGGCCCCACTCTCCATCTACCTACAATCCAAAGAGCAGGCGCAGTAACGATCCAACTAATCACAACTTGAATAATTAATGATATTACATTCATTTTGGTCACAAAAATTTATGAGAAATACTAGTTAAAGGTTTATTCAATAAACTCTATAGTAATATATAAAACGGATTTTAGATTATTATTTAGAAAAATTTTTAATTAGTTCCAAATTATTAATCTTAACAGTTTTAATATCACTATTTTAAATAATTAATTGAGATCATATGGGTGCTTCTAAAAAATATATTAAAAGTTTTCATTATTTAATTATACTCTTAATCATTATTACAATAGCTCCATCTGGAATTTGGTACTTTTTTGATTATTCAAAAAATAATTCATTTGATTTTTCTATGGAAGTTTTCTCTCGACCTAAAATACCAATTATAGGTGATAAAGGATTTCCTTTAGCTATACCTGGACAAAGGTTAGTTTATCTAATTTCTGTTGATTATATTCAAAAGGGTAGCATTGAAGGTGTAGAAATATCGGCAACTGCAACGATTTCTGATGCTAATATAATAATAAATAATACTATAATAAAGCTTGGTGAAATTTCTGAGATTATAATAATACCTGAATCCTCAAGCGTAAATAAAATTTTAACAATCACAATAGTTGGTAAGGTAAATGGATTTAATCAAACAAAGAAAGTTTCTGTAGAAGTAATTGATAGGGAAGACCAATTAAAAGAAACTGCTATAGAGATTCGGGAAAAATTTACTTCATGGCTAATAGATAACGAAACTGAGTTGGGCATCACTAATGAAACTGAGTGGGTTGGTACAATTGTTAATCCAAGAGTTTTGGTTGTAATGCATTACATGTTCTATTCTAATGAGTGGGAGATGTATTTGACTTGGCATGCAACCATTCCTCCAAATGATTGGGCAAAAATATACTTAAGACCACGATTCGTTGAATCTAATTCGTTTATTGCTTATGAAATATCTTCATTGATTGGAGAAGAAAAACCTCATCCCATTGAACCTCCAGAATGGATTTAGAAATAATTTGGTAAATATTCCAAATCCTTATTGAAATAGACAGAAGTTATTATATCTAGGAACTTAATTTTTAACAGTGGTTTGTTTTGGTTTATGATATTCTGATTAAAAATGGTAAAATCGTAGAAGGTAATGGAAATCCTTGGTATTGGGGAGATGTAGCTGTCAAAGAGGATAAGATTGTTTCAGTAGGCTTACTTAAGGGTGTAGAGGCTGAAGAAATAATTGATGCCAAAGGTCTTGTTGTAGTACCTGGTTTCATTGATGCTCATAGCCATAGTGATTCTAGAACTCTTGTTTATAGAGAAATGGAGAGCACAATAATGCAGGGCATCACAACAGTTGTTGCAGGTCAATGTGGATCAACAATTGCACCTATAGATCCCACAACACGAGAACAATATGAAAAGAAACTCAATACAGGACTCCCAGAAGGCATCACATTAAAAGTAACTTGGACCACATTCGATGAATATCTGAAAGAAGAAGAAAAAGCAGGCTTAGGTGCAAATGTCGCTCACTTGGTTGGACATGGAGCCATACGTACAGCGGGAATGGGTCAAGATGCAAGAGCTCCTACAGCAAAAGAGCTGGAAAAAATGAAGGAGTTAACAAAAGAAGCAATGAAGGCAGGTGCTTATGGAATCAGTAGTGGGCTAATTTATCCACCAGGCATTTTTGCTAAAACCAAAGAATTGATTGAATTAGCAAAAGTTGCTGCTGAATATGGAGGAATTTATGATACCCATCTCCGGGGAGAAGGCTGTACACTGGTCAAATCAGTTAAAGAAGCGATTACTATTGGTGAAAAAGCAAACGTTCCTGTACAGATTAGCCACCACAAAGCTGCTTGTAAAGCAGTATGGGGTAAAAGTAAAACCACTTTAAGACTCATCGAAAAAGCTAGGGAAAAAGGCATAGATATCACAGTTGATCAATACCCTTACGAAGCAGGTGCAACAGGTTTAATCAACCTAATTCCTCCTTGGGCACATGATGGAGGTAGAGACAAACTTCTGGAACGCCTCGCTGATACGAAACAGAGAGAAAAAATGAGGAAAGACATCAAAGAGGGTATATCAGGCTGGGAAAACTTTGCAGGAGAACTAGGATGGGAGAACGTTATGGTCTCCAGCATTAAAAGCGATAAAAACAAAAAGTATGAAGGCAAAACCATGGACGTCATTGCTGAGGAGATGAAGGAAAAAGACGCTTTCGATGCGCTCTGGAAGCTATTACTTGAGGAGGAAGGAACACCAGGAATGATTATTTTTTGCATGGAGGAAGGGGATATTAAACGCATAATGGCTAGCCCATATCAAATGGTTGGTACAGACTCAAGCAGTGTATGCATTAGAGGCCCATTCAGTCATGGTAAACCTCATCCACGTCACTTTGGAACATATCCAAGAGTACTCGGAAAATACGTTAGAGAAGAAAACGTATTACGTTTTGAAGAAGCCATAAGAAAAATGACTAGTTTCCCTGCTCAACGTTTCGGAATATTAGACCGTGGAATCATACGTCCAGGTATGTTTGCAGACATAGTAATAATAGACCAAGATAAAATAATGGATAAAGCAACATTCGAAAATCCTCATCAGTACCCAGAAGGAATACCCTATGTAATCGTCAATGGTAAAATAACAGTAGACAAAGGAAAATATATAAAAGTACTAGCAGGAAAAACCCTAAGAAAACGTTAAAAAATATTTTTTTTTAAATATTTTTCAATAAAAAAGTCATTAAATTCTTATAAAATAAAAAAATGGATTTTATTTGTTTTGAGATCTACATTCTTTTACTGCTTTCTCCAGTCTATCTAAAGCTTTTAGCAGTAGACTTTTAGGGCAGGCGATGTTGATTCTCATGAATCCTGATCCGCCACTACCAAACATTCTTCCTTCATCTAACCAGAGCTTGGCATTCTTTAGGAAGAAGTCTCTCAGTTGATCATCATTCATACATAGTTGACTGCAATCTATCCATGGCAAGTAAGTACCTTCGCAGGGGTAAACTTTGAGTTCAGGGAGTTTATCAGCAATATAATCTTCAAGGGTTTTCAAGTTACCTCTCAGATAAGTTAACAATTCTTCAAGCCATGGTTCACCATATGAGTAAGCCGCTTCACATGCAACTAGTCCAAAGACATTAGCGCCTAAGCTTATTCTTGAAGAGTTAATTGTGAAAGCATCTCTAAGTTTTTTATCTGGAATTATTATGTTAGAGTCTTTTAGTCCAGCTAGGTTGAAGGTTTTGCTTGGAGCTGTTAAAGTTACTGTTCGTTTTGCTGCTTTTTCCCCTAAAGATGCTACACAGGTGTGAGGGATTTTACCGAGTATTAGATCCGAATGTATCTCATCCGAACAAATTATGATGTCTTTTCTGTCACAAACATCAACAAGCTTCTCAAGTTCAGATCTTTCCCATACACGACCAACAGGGTTATGGGGACTACATAAGACAATCATTTTGGTTCGTGCATCAATCTTCTTCTCTAGATCCTCATAATCCATAACATATCTGCCATTTTCAATTTTTAACTTGTTTTCAACGAGTTGACGACCATTATTTAATACTGCACTTGCGAAAGGATAGTATACAGGTGATTGAATTACTATTTTATCACCTGGATGAGTATAAGCTAATACCGAAATGTTTATTGCGGTTACTACTCCGGGTGTGAAGCAAAGCCATTCACGTTTAATATCCCAACAATTACGCTTCTTCATCCATTTGATTAAGGCTTCAGGGTAATTATCAGACATGGAAGAATACCCATAGATAGGGTGAAGCGCACGTTTTTGTATCGCTTCAACAACTTCCGGAGGGCACGCAAAATCCATGTCTGCAACCCAAAGAGGAAGAATATCCTCATCACCATGACGACGTTTAACAAAACTCCATTTCGAGGAACTTGTAGGTATACGATCTATTATTTCATCAAAATTGTATTTCATTAAAAGTACATGTACTACTCAACTTATATAAAACATTTAATATAGAAATGAGAAAAAACCCGAAATTTTTAGTAATTTGATAAAAAATGGTTCAATTTTACCTGTTTAAAAATATTAAAGTTTAAAACGTTCTTTTTTTTAGAAAGAAGTTATTTTTTTTAGAAATAAAATTTATTAAATTTCTGAGGGTAAAATAAAATGTCCAAAATTTATTAACCTTCAGAATTATACTGTTAAGCATGAGAATCTTAATTGTATACGACTCAATATATGGCAATACAAAGAAGTTGGCGGAAGAAATGGGGAAAGGAATTACTAAAGAGTATAAAGTATTTCGTATCACAGAAATTACACCCATAGAACTACAAAACATTGACTTACTTATCATAGGTTCTCCTACACACGGAGGAAGACCCACAAAAGATATTCAAGAGTTCATTGACAATGCTAAATACAATTTTAATGATCTTAAAGTAGCGGCTTTTGATACCAGGATCCAAACAAGACTTGTAGGTATTTTCGGTTACGCTGCTGATAGAATAGCAGATTATCTAAAGAAAAAAGGCAGTGACATAATAATTAAACCAACTGGCTTTTATGTTAAAAGCACAAAAGGACCTCTAAAAGAGGGCGAAGTTGAACGTGCAAATAATTGGATAAAAGAAATTATTAAAAATATTTAAATTATTAAAAATAATTTTAGATATAATTAACAAAAAGTATTATGGAATTTTAATCTATATACTAAATTAGTAAATTATTAATTATTTAAACCCTTAAGAATATTAGATAAGATATGTTTAAGGGATCAAAAATAAAAAAAATAACACCATTAATAATTATTATTGGTTTATTGTTTTCTCAGCCTTTAAATTTAAAAGCTTTGAGTTCTAGTGAAGCAAAACAAATTTGGATTCAATCAAAAGAAGTAAGTAGAATAGCACAACAAGAACATGTTCAAGCAAATATTGATTGGGCATCAAATAAGACATCAGAAAATAATCTTAGAGTCATTGATACTGGTAAATATGCATTACATGCAGCTCTTAATGAAGCTGAGGCTTGGTTGATTTGGGTTAACTTAGAAGTTAAGGAGAATCCTGAAGTACCAAATGATTTGAAGCAAACCATTGAACAGGATGTAAACAGTAACATTGCTAAAATCAATGATTTAAGAGCTGAAGTCGATGAGGTTGATAATAGACTAGAATTAGGTATTGTTTTCCTAAAGATGGTTGGTAAATACCTCGAGTTAGTAACAAATGTAGCTAAAAACACTGGTTTAGTTTGGGTACATACAGCAAATACTTACGCTGATATCATTGAAGAATATGAGGTAGAAATTAGAGAAGCTGGTGTTAATGCTCAAAATAAAGATGAAATTATTGCTCAATTAGATAAGACTGTTCAAGAAATTAGTAAAGCAAGGAGTAATATTAATTTAGCTGAAACAGAATATCTCCAAGTTACGATTCCGGGGAACCCAATTCTAAGATTTTCTAATGGAAATCAATACCTAAGGCTTGCTCGGAATAATTTGTTATCTGCACATAGTTACCTAAAACAAGCGTATAGACTTTTGGTGGGTTCTGATTAATGGTCAGTAAACGTAGTTTAATGATTAGTGCTGTTCTAATTGTTATAGTAAGTATTGTAGTGATGCAGTACATGTCTAAACCAAAAATTGGGTTATCATTTACTGAATCTACTTTAGATTCATTAGGAGCAAAATTAGAGAATCTTAGTTATGAAGATTTAGAAGGCGTAACTAGTGTAGAAGCACCACCTTATCAAGAAATTTCATATGACATTGAAGAATTAGGTGAAAAAATTGAATTACTCTCTTTCGGTGATTTAGAAGGATTATCTTTACAATAATTTTTTGAAGGAAATTAGAAGAATGAGTAGAATATAGAAAAATTTTAACTTTAATAATATTTAGTATATTCGTAAAACTATTGATTCTTAGTTTTACTTTTACGGTTGAAGGATGAGAAAAGTGTGAATAGACGTACTCTTAGAAAGCTTAACAAAAAATTATTAGAAATGCAGTGCCTGTCAAATAAAATTCGAGGGCCAGACTCAGTAATAAAAGTTTCTGAAGCTTGTTGTGGCATAAACTCGCAAGATTTTAAAGAAAGCCTTTCAGCATATTGGACTAGGATAGAAAATTTTAAAGATAAAGATTTTTTCTCTGAATTAAAACCAAAGAAAGGTCTTGTAAGAACATGGACTGTTAGAAGCACAATGCATACTATACCAAGCAAAGACTATTATATGTACATCTTCGGTTCTGGAAGGAACAAGATTCTTTCCAGATATGATAGATACGCAAGGCAACTTGGAATACCAAGAAGAGAAGTTAGAGTCGAATCTCTATATCAACCATTATTAGATAATATCAAAGGAAAAGCTGTAACATCAAACTACATTAAACAATTTATGATTGATAGGTTGGATGGACTTGGTTTAGCAAGTAGAGCAGAACTTAGAAGAGGGTGGACAAGCCAACCTACATTCGGGCCTTCTTGGATTGGGATTACAGAAATGTCATATCTAGGTTTTCTTGTAAGTGCTGGGAGAGAAGGTTCTGAAGGTTTATGGATGAATACTTCAGATTATTTGAACTTAGGAAGAAATATACCTGATCCTGAAGATTGTACAATAAAACTTGTTAGTGAATATATTCAAAGATATGGTCCAGTTACTCGCTCAGATATCGCTTATTGGAATAATGGATTATTTTCAAAAGAAGTAGATAATTGTTTAAGAGTATTAGAGAAGGACTTAACTCAAGAACACTTTCAAGGCTCAAAAGAAACCTACTATTCTTACGGAAGAAACTCAGATGAAACAGTAGAACCTCCTAAAGTCATCATACTTCCTGAATTTGATAGCATAGTAATGGGATATAAAGACAAGTCAAGATTTTTATCTAAAGAAAATTTAAAAAATGTATCCAGACCTCAAGGAAATATTAGAAGAACTATACTTTTAGATGGATTTATTTCAGCCACATGGGGAAAAAAAAGGTTAAAAAGTAAAACAATTATTAATGTTACACCTTTTAGAACGTTGAAAACTTCAGAAAAAAAAGAAATAACTGAAGCATTCATTGAATATGGGGATTATCTTAAAACAGACATACAAATCGATTTTTAAAAATAAATAAATCCTTATCAAATATATAATATAAAAAAGGTTTTTGATTATTAAGTTGTAGAATCTGTTTTTTTATTTTCTCTTCTTCTTCTTGCTCTAGCTTGCTCACGTTCTTCAATCATTTCGAGTTTTTCTTCTTTAGAAGGTTCATCTACACCAAACCAGAATAGACCAGCTGCTACTAAACCAATTACTCCTGAAACAACAAAGGGCATTTCTGGATTATAAGTTTCCCAGAGCCATCCTCCAAGAATCGCTGAAGGTGTTCCGACTAAAGCTGTTAAGGTATTCTGTGTACCAATAAAACTTGCTCGTTTCTCAGCTGGAATAAGGTCAGCTATCAAAGCATTCCAAGCAGGTCCACCAGCGTGCTGACCACCTCCACCAAATGCCATAGCAGCACCGTTAAGTAATCTTCCTGCAGCATAAAGTTCGAAAGTTGTTGCGTAAGCTATTACCCACTGAGTTACGGGATTTGTGACTCTGCTAACCATAATATTATTTTTTCTACCATATTTGTCACTTAATATCCCGCTTGGTAGAGATAGCACAACCATCATGATTCCAACTATCGTTTGGATTAACCCTAATTGGGTATTAGATATTTCAAGGATCTCCAAAGCGTAAAGATTAGTAAAGTCCATAACTAATCGACCACTAAAACTACCAATAATAGCTACCAAGATCATTATCTGAAGAGGCCTAGACTGTTCAGTAATAAGTTCCAGATTAAATTTGCTTCTTATACTCTCCTTAGATTTTACTTCGATAGTTTCTTCTGTATATCTCCAACGGAAATAAGTGATACTCAAACTAACAATTATTTGAACTGTTAAAAATATTCTGAGGCCTAAAACATAACCCCACATATCCATACAAATTCCACCAACAATAGGGCTAATTATGTTAGGAAAACGGGTGATCATGTTATATACTCCATACCCGGTTCCTCGTCTTCTAGCAGGCATTGAATCAGCAACAATTGCAGTGAAAGCTGGCATGTAGATGCTGGTCATCCCGTTGAATAAAGCAGCTAAAATAATCCATTCCCAACTAGGAGCAAGCAAATAGATTAAAGGTGAGAAGGTACGTAGAAAGGTTCCCCAAACAATAATCTTTTTTCGACCCAGCTTATCTGCTAGTAATCCTCCAGGCAATGAAAAAAGCATTGTTTCTGCGGTTCTTATTCCGGAAATAAGTCCAATAGCTACTGCGGTTGCCCCCAAATTATCTACTAAGTATTTTGGCCAGAAGGGGTTCCAAGCTTGTTGAATAAGACCATATGACATGTTTGTTAAAGCTATTGACATGATGTTTTTGTTGCTAAAGACTTCTTTTGACATCTCCCAGTACTCTTTTATTGCCACAGATTATCCTCCAGAATTTATCTGTCATATGTTCATGTCATTAATTAAAAAGATTCCCATTAAGATTTATTCTAAGTAAATTTAAAGAAAATTAAATAAAAATATAATAATTAAAAAAGATATTCTAGTATTTTTTCTGGATTAAAAGGAGTTTATCTATTTCTTCTTCAGTATTATAGAAGTGTGTTGACACTCTGATTCCACCAATGCCTGCAGCATACCTTAAAGCTACTTTAATGCCTTCTCTGCTTAAAGCGTTGAAAAGGTATTGGTTCTTGTCATGAAGAAGCGTAGTATAAGTTACTAAACCGCCTCTTTTATCTGGGTCTTCGGGAGTGTGAATTTTAACTTTAAGTTCTTTTAAACCTTCAATAAGATAACTGCTTAGTTTTCTATTTCTTTTCTCAATCTCAGTGATACCAAGTTCATTAAAATAATTTAGACAAGCATAAAACCCCCATATAACAGCATCACCAAGACACCCCATGTTAAATTTCTCTGCACCCTTAACGAGGGGATGATCCCAAGAAGCTATATTATCATGATCAGGCTTCACCCAAGGAGCTCCTCCAAGGAATGCTTCCTCAACTTTATTATAATTCCTATAAGTTGGTTCAAATTCATCTATCAAATCATGTTTAATGTATAATACACCGGCTTGTAGAGGGCAACACATCCATTTCTGGCTGCCAAAAGTATAGAAATCAACGTCGTCTTTCAAAGGATTAACAACAATATTTCCTTGGGCTTGGTATCCATCATCTAATACAAGGGCACCATGTTCATGAGCAATCTCAGATATTGCTTTAACATCATGAAGAAGACCCGAGGTCCATTCAATACGGCTGAGTGAAACTAATTTTGTCTTATCATCTATAGCTTCATTAAAATCATCTAAAGTAATTATTCCCTCTTTATTTTTTACACTCTTGATCTCAACTCCCTTTTCTCTCCAAGGAAGAAAAGGATAAGATCCGGTAGGATATCCTAAATCTGTGATAACAACATTATCTCCTTTACTCATCTTCAACATGCTAGAAACAATATTACATGCTTGACTTACCCTGTTCACCCATGTAACATCGTCCTTGTTGACACCCATCATTTTCGCTGCTTCAGCTTTAGCATCTAGAGCTTTAATAGAACCTTGAACCTGATAAGTGTGGAATTGCCACCAATCCATAACTTTGTCTTTAACACGAGCTAATGAAGGACCTTGTCCTGCACAATTAAAATATGTTACATAATTTAATAGAGGAAATTCATTCCTAACTTGATAAATACGATCCTCGATGTCCATAAATGAACATAAACTGCTAATTGATTTAAGCTTGTTCAGAAGAAATAAAACATATTACATAAAAAATATTTTTCTAGTCGGATAAAGCATAAATTCCGAATTGGGGAACCCAATGATAATATGAGTAATATGCTTCTTTTTCTTCAATATTGGGGTGATTTCTGGAATATTCTTCATGTAATCTTATACTTTCTTTAATATGCTCATGATAAGCAGTAAAGAAACGGGTTGCATCTTTTTGTAAACCTAAGGATTGTATTTTTTTTGCTAATGATTTTATCGCCCAAGCACGACTCCAGTTTATACCATAATAGTGTACTTGTTTTGAAGATACTTCTTGGGGAGTCCAAGGCAATAAAAGGTTCTCACTGATTCTACTTATATCTATAATATGTTTAAGATCTTCTGCAGTCATAGTTTTAGATAATATATACACCCAACTCCAGAAAGGTGATAGAAATGCATTGGGATCAAACTCAATTTTTGGATCAAAGAAAAATTCATTAAAAAAATATTTTGAGATATACTCTGAAATTCTTCTCAAATTATAATCATTATTGTAATATTGCAGATAGTCATAGAGTTGAACTAGTGAGAAAGAATCGTTTCTATATTGATTTGATAAAATGTTAGGTAAACGTGTGGTGTCACTAAAATAATAATTCAATAAACTTTGAGATACAAAACTTCCAAGTTCTTCCAAATTTTCTGGGATATCCAGATTATTATGACGACACCAATTATCGTGTTCAATAATTAACCTCAATAACCATGCTCTACCATAGGGCATTTCAAAAACAGGATTCTTTTTTAAGTCATCAATTACACCAAGAATCTTTAATGGTGTGAATCGTTCACTAGTTTTGACTGCGACATCATGATTTTTACCAGTTCCAGCCAAATCCATACGGAAAATTGCCCAATGACCATGAACAGATGAATGCCAATCATAGCAACCATGGAAAAGAGACTTATTGCCATGAACCTTATCAAAACGCTCAATACATCTCGAAGGAATAAGCCCTAAGGAGTCTATCCATTGTAAGTATTGAGGAAAACCATATAGAGTCATATAATAATCTTATACTTATTAATTTTAAAAAGTTTAATTTATTTAAATTATTTAAATTAATACTTAGAATTAAAAAAAATAACCAGGGAGTAAAAATATTTATTATTCCTTTAATTCTTCGACTTCTTTATAGCCTTCCTCGTAAAAAGTTTTCTCGTCTGGTGCAAGTTCGTAAAGTAGCTGTAGAAATTCACCTGCATGAACTCTTTCTTCATCGGCTATATCGATTAGCACTTTCTTTGCTAGTTCATTATCTGTGGACTCAGCTAACTGCATATAGAGTTGAATTGCTTCATATTCAGCAGCTACCATGAATCTTATGGCTCTAATAAGTTCAGCTTCAGTGAGTTTTTTATCACTGGCTAAACCTGAGAACGGGTTACCAAATTCAGGCATTTTAATCATTACTTAAATTGGTCTACTGATTTATTTATTTACTGGAATCGGATAGGAAGTAGAATATATTTTTTGAATAATTTCATAGTTTTAAAAATAACTTAATTTCATTAAGGATTTTTATTTTTGTTTACGTTTTTTCTTTATTAGAATTATTGCCACTATTATTGTAATTGCTATTATTATCGCTATCATGAAACCGGTTGTCTGCCAGATTGGAGGAGGATAATTTTCTGTTGTTATCTTTAATGTAATATTATCGGTTACAATTACAGGGTATTCTTCTTTAAATGTTGTTACTTGTGTAAGCCAGAAAACATTACTATAATGCGATTCCACTTTATAGGTTCCTTGGGGAATCTTAATTTCAGCTTGACCATTTTCAGAAGTAATATCAAATCCATAGCCTAGACCGTTCATTGAATAAACGAGAATGTAAGCTCTTTTTATTGGTGAACCATTATTATCAGTGACATTTACTCTCAGTTCGTAAACTTGGGTACTAATATTAAAGGGACCATCTGAGTTAATTTTAAGGCTAGTCTGGTTTACTACAATATCTTTCCATATAACAGTTAATTCATATTCACCCGGTAACACTTTTTGTAGAGTAATGTTACCTCCCATACCTGTGTATCTTGGTATAGAATCACGTATTCCATTAGGCAAAGTCACATATATTTGTGCGTTCTGTAAAGGGTCACCAGTGTCGTCAATGACATAAAAAACAGGGTCAAAATAAGTGATGGGTCCAATTTGGAATTCATGAAGCAAAGATTCAACATAGGGTTCTGGTGAACCAGTGTCAAGGTTTTTGTAGTATCCATTATTATCTATTACATTGATTTTTACAGAATAGTTTCCGATTGGTATTGATAATGGGTAAGACCATGTTGTTGAATAAATTTGGGTTGGAACTTGATTATAGTTAATAGTTTCAGGCTCTAATTTAATTTCTTCTGAGACTTTTTGTGTTTTATTAAAAAATATTATCATTGAAACATCTTTTACATCATATCCACCGAATGGGTCACTCACATTTACTTTAAAGGTAATAGTGCGTTTTTCTTGACTCCAGGAATAATCAAATAGATCTGTCTTAGCCTCATCATAAGAATAAAGTTGTGCTGACACTGGCCTAGCATAATCTTTTACAGGAAGTGTTATTTTAGTAGGATATAAATAAGAGTCAAACCATACACGAATAGCTGAGGAGGAGCCTGCATTTACTTCAACAGAAACTTGTAGCGTAGAACCAACGCTAAAAGTATGTTGTAGCTTAGAAGATAAAACATAGTCATGTACTGGTACATCAAGGTGTTCACCTATACTACTAGTAACTGAAGGACTCAATTGCCCCGAATCCCAAATCACTAAACCCTTTTGTGACACTTCTTTATATTGCAAACCAAAAGTCACAGGTTTATATGCAGTACTGTTTATCCAGATTGAGACTTTCCAATCACCATCAAAAGTAACTGGGGAAAGAAAATTCGGAGAAAGATAAAATACTGTGCTTATCTTGGGTAATCCTATAGGTTTGAAGAAAGAAACAGAATATGCTTCATGATTATTATTAAATCGGAATTGTCTACTAGTATTCATAATATATTTGGTTTCTAATCCCCCAACTTTAGAAGGATTATCAAGATAATGAAAATAAAAATCAAGAGGCTTAACTGAACCATCATAAGTAACAGATTCTTCAGCTAATATTGAACTAATAGGAATAATATTAATTGAAAAAAGTAGCAAAACAATATAAAATAATGATTTTAATTTAACATTGTTCAAAATAATATTATGATGATTAGACATTTATTTGAATTTAAGAATATTTTTAATATCTGTCTTATGGATACTTAATCTATTTTTTAAACATTAAATAAGAATTTAAAGAATTAATCACAAAAATTTTTTTATTAAAAAAAGATGATTTAAATAAATATTTTTTAAAGGATCAAATGAATCATATAAATTTTTTACGTAAAAATTTTTTAATTATAATAATTTTTTTATTCAATCAACTCATGAATCATGAAAAATTTAATATCCTAAAATTTTTTTCTTTAAAGGAATAATTTTCCACGAGGTCCATTCCAGTTATCTGAAATTTTAATAAAATTCTCATAACCATTATTTATGATGAATTCAAGCTGTTTTTTAGTTTGCTGATATTTCCATCCTTTCTTGCTCCAATGTTTTTCTAAAATCTTACAGGGATAATTTGGGCAATCTACACATGTTTCATAGTTTTTTTCTTTGAAACAACAAATCTTAATTTCGCATTTAGCTTTGTCTAAATCTCTTTCTCCTGTATCATATCCTAATTTGCATCCAAGGCATCCTGTTTGATTAGGATACTTCTTTTTCTGATATTCAATACAGGTCTTACAATATGCACCACAACACCCAATTTCCCTTATTGTCAAATCTAAATCAAATCATTATTTATTTAAAAGCTTATTACAACTTCCTATTTTTCATAATGGAAAATTAATAAAAATTTATTAAAGTAAATCAGGGAGTTATTGTGATATTATCAATGAGTTTAGTTTCAGGATAAATATAACCAAGTTCTGGGTCAGGGTAATCCTCATCAGTTGTTGAAAAAACTAATTCGTTATAGGAAATAGTTGAGGTTGCTTCAAATTTTTGCCAAGAATTTGAGATTGGTCCAATTGTAGTTGAGAAGCTTCCAGCTCCTTTGAAAAAAATTACTATATATGATGACTCTGATGGATTACTGCATTTAGCCCAGAAAGTTATTTTTTTGATTGAAGTTTGACTTAATGTCTGTTTAATTTCTGCATTACCACCTATTTCTAAACAATAACTTCCTTCATAAGCACCGCTACTGACGACTTTTACTGTATTTCCTGAAGTGACCCAGTTTGATAAGTCGCCTGTTTCAAAGCCGCCATTTTTAACTAGGTTTGTTTCTGTTGGATCAGCGACCGTTGAATATTTTTCAGTGTAATATCCTGTACTGCAGGTGACTCTAACTAAATATTCGTCACCTGACTGAATATCCCATCCTAAGTTTCCTAGGTCTAAAACAAATTGTGCTGTTTGCCCAATGTTTATTGTCCCCGTAGCGTTGGTTGAGTTATCTATAATCCAACCGCTGCTATCAGTGTATGCACTGATTGATACTATATTGGCTGTTTGGGTTCCTGTGTTCTTTACAGAGATTGTTGCGGTATCGCTGTTAATGTCCCAGACCAAATTAACAATTTTTATCTGAGTATATTTTGGTGGTTCCTGTGGTGCAGGAATAGAGAATGGGAGATCGTAATAGAATCCTGTTGAACAGGTGACTCTCACAACATATGAAGAGCCTTGCTCAAGTTTTAAATCAGCATCTACACCACCCCAGTTTATTACAGTTACGTTTTCTACCTGTAACTCAATAGGAGGAGCCACTTCCTGTGTTTCAAATAAGCTGCCTTCAACATTTTTCCTTACACTTATAAATTCTATTAAAGTTAGATATTGCCCTGTATTTCTAACAGTAACTATTAGTTGATTCTCATTAACGTTCCATTCAATGTCTTCGATCTGGAATTCAGTTAATAAAATCATGTTAAGATTATTAATCTCGTTCTGAAGCTCAGCAATCATGTCTTCAAGAGATCCTATTATAGCATCTTTCTGAATGTGAATAGATTCCAGTTCTGCAATGACTCCTTGAAGGAAACCAATATGATCATTCCGCTCATAAACTGCAGAATTTAATTCATAAATTTCTCCATTTTTTTCAGAGATTGTAGTTTGGAGACCATGAATTGTTATGTTTTGTTCTTCTATTATTGTTTCTAAAAGACCAATACTGGATTGTAGTTCACTTATCTGTTGTTCTTGATCAGTAAGCTGAAGTTGGATAGAATTTATCTGCTCCTGAAGAGGCATAGAACCAGCAAAATATCCTCCAATCAAACCCAAAACTAAGGCAATAACAATAAAAGCATAACTCTTTGATTCCACGATCCAACTCTCCAAAAATACTACTCTGCTAAATATTATTAATAATATGTTATAAATTTTAGTTAACAAACCAACATTTTTAGTTATAACAATAAAATTAAAATCAATTGAACGGACTTCTAAGTGTACAAAATTTTATTAAAAAATATGAAAAGAAGAGAAAAAAGATCTAACATCAATACATCATTAAAATTCTATGTAGTTTTGTAAGAAGGCTCTTTGATTACAGTTGTTGTTACTGGCGTTGCTCTTATTCTAGAGTAATATTTGAATATTATTTCTCGGAGCTTAATGTCTTTACCTGTAAAAGCTAATGGTTCTAATTGATACATCATGGCCTTCAAGGGGTGAATGAAAGCATAAAGAGTATCGGAGGTAACCTTGTATCCTTCTCTTTCATCCCTGAAAAAAGAAAAATCGAAAAGGGGTTGAGGTACGGGTAAAGGTCTAGGCTCAATCTTGTAGTCACTCAACTCTGTAAATAGTAATGTAAAATCCACTCGTTGAAGCCACCTGTACCTAATATAGAAATAGGGCTTATCCACAAACTATCAAAAACATCATAAAAAACAAAAAAATAAACATTACTGAATAATCACTATTATTTGAATCAAGAATAAAAGTTCTATTCAAAGAAAATTTTAAATAATAATTATTGAATGGATAAAAACTCCTCTTAATTAAAAGCAAAAAATATTCTAGAGAAAAACTAACAAACTTGTGGTTTAAAGTCATTCTAGGTAAACAAAAAATACTATTTTCTTAGATTTTAGTTAAATATTCACGAGCTTTCTTTGAGATCTGGCGCCTATCTCTGCCACCATCAATGATCTCGTTATGTTTTAAAACTCTCTGAATGCTTTTATCAAGCTTCATTATAGCTAAATACTCTTTTTTTGATCCAATAATTAAGTTAAGCTCGGGTTTATAATAGTTAATCATATTTTCGAATGTCTTCTCTTGAATAGTTTTCCCTGTCATATTTATGAATTTTTTTTCTCTCAAATTATTTTTTGACTGTTTCTTCTTAAGCAAACGCGATTCTCGATCTATGTATGCTTGTCTAAGATCTGGATCTTTATTGTACTTCATTGCTTTAATGTCCTTCATGACTTGCCATTTGTTGACACCAATCTTTCTAGCAATCTCAAGACTTGTTAAGTCTTGGTTTATTCCTTTTATGATAATTATTCGACGCTCTTCTGGATCACTTATTTCATTCATCATTTTTTCTTCTTCTCCTAACCAAATTCATGTTCTATTATCTGTTTTTCTTGTTTCGTTCATTTGATTTCTTCACATTCATTTTTTCAACAATAGGTATCTCCACTTTTTCAATCACGTAGTGAATTAGAGTTAATATGTATGGAGTGTTATAACCAATTTCGTTTCTAATCTTTAATTTAATACCCGAAACGTTTTCCACATAATCATTATAATATTCGCAGGTTTTACTAAATTCTTGAAACCCTATTGTACGTATACCCTTTATTCCTTTTCCTTCAATGAATATCCGGTCTGAAACAGCTCGAGCGTAGAAGCTACCACTTCTAGGTTTTAGTGCCCATGTTTCTAACTCTAATGTGCCTTCTCTTAGCTCCGTTTCAAGGGTTTCCCAATAATTTCTAATCATGTTTGGATTAAGGTGAATCAAACAACTTCAAGCTATGTTATGATTCGAGTCGCTTAAAAGGAAGCGGTTTTCCATCTTAAAATTTAAAAAAGATTTTAGATATTATTAAACATCAAAAATATTACATATAATCATGTTAAACTAAGAAAAAACCTTACAATTTCTTCTCCATATAAATAATCCCTGGTTGAGGAGTAGTTTCAGTACCAGAGTAAGGACCCATCTCAATAAATCCAGATGACCTCTACAGTCCCTGAGCAGCTTTCATAAAGGGTCCAGTATCAAGCCTTAAAATCACGTAACCAAACTCCTTAGCGGTCGTAATCAGCTTATTCATAAATAGCTTACCATAACCCCTACCCTGATCTGGTCGAACATACATGCGTTTAATCTCAGCTATCACTTCATCCAGTTATCTTAGTGCACCCATACCAACCATCTTGCCATCTAACTCGATGATGTAAACGATGCCATCAGGAGGTTTTGCTTCAGTGAATTTAGGTAGAATTTCCTCCACATATTTAATTACTTCGTGGCGTTTGAGAGGTAAGCTTCCCTGAGCCCCATCCAAGACCCATGTTAGGTATTCTATATTCATTTCGATGAATTGGTTTTTATGTTTGTCATCGTTGTAGGGTACAATCTCAGTCATTTTAAAACACCTAAGATAAATAAGTTGTGCAGATTATAAATCTACAAACTTTTTTCATTTTTTAAACGGGAGCACAATATATTAAAATGATTGAATAAATTTCTTACAAACTTATCGTGTAATTCTTAAGCTAGATAAATAATTAACGTATGTGACTGTGCTTTCTGTTAATGTAAGCAATTTTTCTGAGATTAGATTAGTATATGTATGCTTAGTAAAAAAATTTTAAATTATTATTGATAGCAAACAAAGAAAAATGTGTATTTTAGTTTAGAAACCGCTTCCGTCTGGAATCCCGTCACCAGAGTTAGGGGCTGATCCATTACCTGGAGCGTCGGGTCGAATGTAAGGATTACCGGATGGAACGCCATCTCCAGAATCTGGTGCGGGTCCAATTGGCGTATCAGTAACTACTGAGCTAGCAAATTGGGCCATAGCTGGGACCATAAATGCTCCTACGATTAAAAGTACTGTGAGTATTCCTAAAGTCTTCATAGTTTTCATTTTATTGCATTCTATAACATGTATAGTGTAATATAAGGTTAGAGATGGAACACTTATACCAAAAGATACTAATTCAAATCATAAATACATGAATAATTAGGATCTTAGTATTCCAAATTTTATTTATTATTATGGGTTTACAGTATTTGTACCCAGAAGGTGATTAATTATCACCCTTCTTGGGAGATCTAATCTTTGAGTACTTCTAGTTTGAAGCTAACTGGTCGGATTCCATCAGAACATGAGGTATACATGTAAGGTGGTTCTACCCATGACTCAAAGTCACCTCCAAAACGTAATACTGCGAGGTCCTTGTATAGATCTCTCCATGCCCAGCTACAGAATCCTTCTGGCATTTTTCCGTCTCGTTCCACTACCCATTCCATGTTCTCATCTATAGGACAGATTGGATAAGGATGGTTTTTTCCTGGTTGATTAGGAACTTTCCCGTCAAATATTATGGAGGGGTCTACTTTCTTCTGTACTGTTATCTTCACTCTAAAACTTGGCATGTTACCAAATATTTCAAAACTATTTAATTAACTTGTTGAGAAACATGTGAACATGTATTTTGAGTATTGTTTAAAAGGGATAATTTATGGAGAAGTAAGTAAGGACTTGAACATCCACAATTATCTCTATAATTTTATTCGTTGAATAATGCATTGACTAGAATATTTTTTAAGAATACTAAAGGGTGAACCCTACTTGAAAGCCGATATGACCCTATTCTAATCGATGGTTTTATCCAAACTCTCTATTATTTAGTGTATGATTGTTGCAATCACGTGGAGACATCGATATTAAAAGAGAGAAAAGCAATGAAAAAAGTGATGACGGTTTTGGGTCCAATCCAGCCTGAAGAACTCGGTTTCACCACAATGCACGAACA